>JANWJK010000226.1 GCA_025452005.1 Acetobacteraceae bacterium
AGTTTCGGCAGGCTGGATGCGCGGCTGCTGATCGTCGGGCTGGCGCCCGGACTGCGCGGCGCCAACCGGACCGGCCGGCCATTCACCGGCGATTTCGCCGGCGAACTGCTGTACCGTACGCTGTCGCATCTCGGGCTGGCGCAAGGACGCTATCTCGCCGACCCCGACGATGGACTGACGCTGGCAGATTGCCGCGTCACCAATGCGGTACGCTGCGTGCCCCCCGCCAATCTGCCGACGCCATCGGAGATCGGTGCCTGCAACCGGTTCCTCGCCGCCGAGATCGCCGCGATGCCGCGGCTGCGCGGTGTCCTGGCACTCGGCGGTACGGCGCACAACGCGGTACTGCGGGTGCATGGGATGCGCCCCGCACGGACACCGTTCCGCCACGGCGCGATCCATTCGCTGCCGGAGGGTCGGCTGCTCGCCGACAGCTACCATGTGTCACGGCTGAACACGAACACCGGCCGCCTGACCGAGGCCATGTTCCACGCGGTGGTACAGGAATTGCTGGACGGTTTGGCAAGCGGCCACGGCTGACGACGCCGACCGAGGGAGGCTGCATGCGTCTCACCGGCTTCACCGACTACACGCTGCGGACGCTGGTCTATCTGGCGTTGCAGCCGGACCGGCTGGTGACGATCGCCGACATCGCCCGTGCCTATGACATCTCGGTCAATCACCTGATGAAGGTGGTGCATCAACTCGGCGTGGCGGGCGACGTCGTCACGGTGCGCGGCCGGCATGGCGGACTGCGTCTGGCCAGGCCCGCCTCGGCGATCAATATCGGCGAGGTCGTGCGGCGCACCGAACCGGACATGGCGCTGGTCGCCTGCTTCGACACGATGCAAAGCTGCGTCATCCAGGACGGCTGCGTATTACAGCACGTGCTGGGCGATGCGCTTGCCGCGTTCCTCGCGGTGCTTGATGGCTACACCCTGGCCGATCTGGCGGCACCGCGGCATGCGCTGGCGGGAATGCTGGGAATGCCCCCTTCGGTCTGAGCGCAATCGGCGGATGGCGCCGCATGTGCCGGCGCACCCATCCTGGCGTGGTCAATCACCAGGAGCCACATCATGGATTTCCGCATCTCCGGCCTGCCGGTCGAGCCATTCATTCCGTTCTTCGCGATGAGCGATGCCGAACTGCTTGCCCACGGCGCCTGCCGCGCCGTCGCAAGGGCTGAGGACGCGCCGCTGATGCACCCCTGCCGGGTCAGCCTGCGCGACTCAGCCCCCGGCGAGGTATCGATCCTGCTGCATCATCCGCATCACGTTGCGCCGACCTCACCGTATCGCGCCAGCGGGCCGATCTACGTGCGCGAGGGAGTCAGCGAGACCGCAAGCTTCATCAATCACGTGCCGGCACAACAGCGCACGCGACTGCTGTCTGTCCGGGCATATGATGCAGCCGGCATCATGGTCGATGCCGATGTCCAGGAAGGCACCGAACTGGAGGCGGTGATCGAGCGGATGTTCCGGCGCGACGATGTCGCGTTCCTCCACGCGCACAACGCGAAGCGGGGGTGCTATTCGTGTCGGATCGATCGGACCTGACGGAGAGGCAGCAGCTTCACCAACGCGACCGACCGGCCGGCCATTCAATTGGCCGGCTTGGTCAGTTCGCCCTCGATCGCCTGCGACAGTTTCGAGCCCTGCGGTTCGTCGCCCGATCCGAACGTGCCGGCGATCCGCCCGTCGCGGCCGATCAACACCTTGTTAAAATTCCAGTTGGGCTCCCACTGTTTCTGCTCGCGAACCCAGGCGTAGAACGGCGCGGCCTGGGGGCCACGGACGTGCGCGATGCCTGCCATCGGGAATTCCACCCCGAAGGTCGCATCGCAGAATGTCTTCACCGTCTTGTTGTCGGCGGATTCCTGGTTGAAGTCCTGACTTGGCACGCCGATCACCGTCAGCCCGCGCGGCGATCCGGCCTTGTGCAGCTTCTCCAGCCCTTCGTACTGATAGGTGTAGCCGCAGAAACTCGCGGTATTCGTCACCAGCAGAACATGTCCCTTGAACGCGGCGAATTCCAGCCGGCCCTCGTCGATCGACGGAAAGCCGAAATCCCACGCAAGCATTTCCTTGTTCGCAGCCATCCCTACCCCCATCGCCGCCGCCAGCACCATCCGGCGCGTCGGTTCAACCATAACGCTCCTCCAGCCACGGGTCGCCATTGTTGTGATAGCCCCGCTGCTCCCAGAAACCCGGATGGTCGCTGATCGTGAACTGGATGCGCCGCAGCCACTTCGCCGACTTCCAGAAATACAGCCGCGGCACGAGCATCCGCACCGGACCGCCATGAGCGCGTGTCAGCGGTTTGCCTTCCCATTCGTGCACCAGGAATACGTCAGGCTGATCGAACTGCTCCAGCCGCACATTCGCCGTATAGCCGTCGAAGCTGTGGAACAGCACATGGTGTGCCTCCAGCTTCGGCAGCACGATCTCCAACAGTGCGCGCGCCGCGACGCCTCTCCAGCGGTTGTCGTAGCGCGACCACTGCGTGACGCAGTGGATGTCTGATGTGCTCTCGCTCTGGGGCAGAGCCATAAATTCGTCGAGCGACAGGCTCAACCGGTTCTCCACGGCGCCATCGATATCGAGCCGGAATTTTTGCGGCGTGACATCGGGCTCCGCGCCGAGATCGAGCACCGGCCAGTCACGCACCAGAAGCTGACCCGGCGGCAGCCGATCGTGTTCAGGATCCGCCACGGTGCCGGTCAACAGACGCCCCTCGCGCGCCCACTGCCGCTTCGCCTCGATCAGCTTGTCGTTCATCGTCCCCGAGTTTAGCGGAACCCGAGGCGACGCGCCAAATCGCGCAAGCTACGTCGGTGCCGCCCACATCGCGTCACCTTGCAGCCGCCAGTGCGTACCGTCGCTCTGGCTCAGGCATACCGCATTATGACAATGCCGGCAGATCAGCGCGCCATCGTCGATCGTCATTGCCCGCGCGCGGACTGCCGCCATCCCGGCGCCGGCGAAGAGCTCGGCGTAGCTTTGGCGAAACAAATTCCCCAGCACGTGCCGACGCGAATAGTCCATGCAGCACAGCACGACGTCGCCGTTCGGCAGCATGGCGTTGTGGTCGAAGAACGGCGTCGAGCCGCACAGCAGTGCCTGCTCGTGGCGCACCTGCCGCAAGAGTTCACCCGGCGAGAATTCGCTGCGGTCCAGGTTCTCCACGCGCGAGATGCCGACAAAGCGGTCCAGCCGCGCTTCCAACAACGGGCGCAACGCATCGGCTGCCTCGCCGTCGGGACTCATGGTCATGAACATCAGCCCAGGCGGCGCCCGTTCGCGCCGGAGCGCGATAAACCGAGCCAGCGTGGCGTGGTACGCCGGACTCGGCTTCCATCCGGTCATGTTGCCATGCCGATCGGGCAGGTGGATCACCCACGGCGTCTCCCACCCAATCCGGTCGCTGAAGCGCTCGATCAGCATCGCCGCGTCATCGGCCGGCATGCCCTGCAGCGTGGTGTAGATCGCCACCTTGCGACCAAGCTCGAAGGCGTGGACCACCATCGCGGTGGCGTGAGGGTTCAGCCAGGGCTCCGCCATACCGGAGAAATCGACCCGCACATGCGCCGGCAGCTTCGCCAAGACGAGCCTGAACTCATCGAACGACAGCTCGCGCGATTCGCCACGCGGATAGGATTTCACCAGCCGGTCCTGCGGACAGAAGCGGCAGGCCAGCGAACAGCCCAGCTTTGTGGTGATTTCCAGGGTCGGCATCTGCTGCACGCGCGAATGGAACCCGTGCGTATGCCGGCGAATTCGCTGACGATTGGTTAATGCCGGGTGTTAGCCGCGTGCCCGCATCAGCCGAGCCTTGTCGCGCTGCCAGTCGCGCGCGGCGATGACGGCACGTTTGTCCTGCTTCTTGCGACCCTCGCCCAGCCCCAGCAGCACCTTGGCGCGGCCGCGGTCGTTGAAGTGGATCTGCAGCGGTACGAGGCTGACACCGTCACGCGCCACGGCCCCGGCCAGCGAGCGTATCTGCTTCCGCTTCAGCAGCAGCTTGCGCGGCGCGCGCGGTTCGAAGCGCGACAGGACACCGCCCTGGTATTCCGGGATATAGGCGTTGAACAGCCACAACTCGCCGTCGCGCTCGCCGGCCCAGGCCTCAGACAGCGTAGCTCGGCCGTGGCGCAGCGACTTCACCTCGGGACCTTTCAGGACGAGGCCGGCCTCCACCGTATCCTTGATCGCGTAGTTGAACCGCGCCTTGCGGTTCTGTGCCGCGATGCCGTGCGAGATCAGGCCCTTCTTTGTCTTCGCTTCTGCCATGCCGCAGTCACTGATTCGGAAAGGTGGGATAGCATTACCGGCGCCACTGGGCGAGATGCCATCAGCTTCGGCTCACCCGCCACCGCCTCTACATTCGCTGCGGAATGTCCGCAGTTTCGTAGAACACGCCGACGATGACGGGCGGCGCCGTGCTGTAGCCAATCCAGTATCGCCCTTGCTTGAGCCAAGCGCGATCGGGATGGGCAAGTTCTGGATAGGGTCTCGGGGCGGCCAGTCCAATTGCGGGGTTGGCAACGATCTTCTCCCACGCGGATTCGAGCGCCGAAGCCAGGGCGCGAGGTGCCGCCGGGCGCTCATGCTCATCGTAGTATTGATGAAGTGTTCGAACCTGACGCCGCGCCCCCGGCGTGAAGGCGATCAACCGCGCCGCACCGCCCGATTTCGTGACTTTGCGGCGCGCTTGACCTCAAGCCGATCGATGCTCTCGCGCAGTTCGCGCATGACCTCCTCGCCGAACACGATCTGACCGGCGGCAAGCTGCGCCTCGCTCTCGGCAAGGGCCTTAATCCAGCCAGCAGGGATCTTGGTCTTATGCTCGGACCTGTCCATATCGTTAGAATAGGCGGCCACGGTCCCAGGTTCCAGTCTTATCCGGCAATCGCCCACTGACGAAAGCGCGCGTGCCTCCAGAGTCGCGTTACGCGTGTCGCGTCCAAGTGGTCAGTTCAACAGCCCCACATCCGTCATCGCCGCGCGCACCTTGGCGCGCGTGCTTTCCATGATCGGTGCGAGCGGCAGACGGCAGCGCTCCGATGTCTTGCCCAGCAGGCTTGCGGCGAACTTAACCGGCGCCGGGCTGGTTTCGGCGAACAGCGCATCATGCAGCGGTACCAGGCGGTTCTGGATCGCCATCGCCTCGCTGAACCGGCCTTCCATCCATGCATCCTGCATCGCCGCCACAAGCCGCGGCGCGACATTGGCCGAAACGCTGATGCAGCCCACGCCGCCGGCGGCGTTGAACGACAGAGCGGTGTGGTCCTCGCCGGAAAGCTGGCAGAAATCCTCACCGCACGCGCGGCGCGTGTGCAGCGGGCGCTGCAGGTTCGCCGTGGCGTCCTTCACGCCGACGATGTTCTTGTGCTTCGCCAGCCGCGCCATCGTGTCCACGCTCATGTCCACCACCGAGCGGGGCGGGATATTGTAGATGATCATCGGCAGGTCGACCGCATCGGCAATCGCCTTGAAGTGCAGGTACATGCCTTCCTGCGTCGGCTTGTTGTAGTACGGCGTCACCACCAGCGTTGCATCGGCGCCCGCATGCCTGGCGTGGCGCGCCAGGTCGATCGCTTCCTCGGTCGAGTTGGACCCAGCGCCGGCGATCACCGGCACGCGCCCCTTTGCCACCTCGATCGCGATCTCGACCACTCGCTTATGCTCGTCGTGCGACAACGTCGGAGACTCGCCGGTGGTGCCGACCGGCACGACCGCGTCGGTGCCTTCCTTGATCTGCCAGTCCACGAATTCGGCGTAGGCCTTCTCGTCGACCGATCCGTCCGCGCGCATCGGCGTGATCAGAGCGACGAGCGATCCCTTGAACATTGTCCTCTCCCCGGATTTGGCGGCATGACACGTGGTGGAAAGGCTAGGCGCGTAGGAGGTGCATCGCAAGGTCTGCCTGGGCTAGAAAGGCGCCATGGCCGCCTCGATTCGCGCGCGTTTCGCTCTGCTTGCCCTGTTCGCAGCGGCGCCGGCGCTGGCGCAGCAGGCCGACCCGATCGCGGCGATCCGCGCCGACCGGTGGGCCGATGCGCAGCGCGCGGCCGGCACCTATGCCGATCCGGTGGCCACGAAGCTGGTCACCTATTTCCGGCTGCTGACGCCAGGAGCCGCCACCGCGGACGAGATCACCGACTTCATGGCGCAGAGCCCGGATTGGCCTAACCAGGCGCTGCTGGAGCGCCGCAGGCAGGAGGCGATCGCCGCCGATCCCGACCTCGCCTCCACGCTGGCGCAGTGCGAGCGCAACGAGCTGACCCTGCCGCAGACGATGCTGCATTGCGCCGAGGCTCTGGCGAGCGCGGGGCGCAACCCCGAGGCGCAGGAGGAGGCGCGTCGCGCCTGGGTTGCGGGATATGCCGATGAGACCGCGTTCCTGCGGCGCTGGTCGGGTGCCATCCGTTCCGACGACAACTGGGAGCGCTTCCAGCGCTTCGCCTGGCACGACGCGGCCGCGACGGCACGACAGCTCCAACGGCTAGACGCACAGCACCGCGCGGCAGCCGAGGCGCGGCTGGCGCTGCAGCACGATGCGCCGAACGCGGAGACGCTGGTCGCCGCCCTGCCCGATTCGCTGCGGCAGGACCCCGGTATGGTGCTGGATCGCGCCCGCTGGATGCGCCATGCCGATCGCACCTCGGATGCGCTGGCCCTGTGGCAGCGGAGCGGCGAGGCCGCGCAGCGCGACGCACCGGCCGATCAGCTCGCCGCGTTCTGGACCGAGCGCAACGTGCTGGCGC
>JANWJK010000227.1 GCA_025452005.1 Acetobacteraceae bacterium
CTTCGCGCGCCATCTCGAAGTCGTCGCCATACTCGACCAGACGCGCGCCGAATGCGCGCATCGCGGCGTTCTTCTCCACGCTGTTGCCGTGCGGCACGACAACCGTCACCGGAATGTCATAGCGGCGTCCTGCCCAGGCGAGCGACTGTCCATGATTGCCGCGTGTGGCCGAGACGATGCCGCGCACGTGCGGCCGTTCGCGACGCAGGCGTTCCGCGTAGAGCAGCCCGCCGCGCAGCTTGAAGGCGCCGGTCGGCGTGTGGTTCTCGTGTTTCACCCAGACTTCGGCGCCACAACGCTGCGCGAGCAGCGGCCACGCGTATTGCGGCGTGCCCGGAAAGCTCTCGTACACCAGCGACAGCGCGGCTTCCAACTCCGGCAACGAAAACATATCGGATCACCGAAAAGCGAAACGGGCCGTCACCGGAGCGAATACCCCGGCCACGGCCCGCTTCGTCAGTTGTGTGCTGTAGGCGTCAGGCGAGCTTGAGATTGGTGGCCGCGGCCTTGCCGCGTTCCATCGCCACCTCGTAGCTCACCTTCTGGCCGTCGTTCAGGCCTTTCAGACCTGCGGCCTGTACGGCGGTGATGTGGACGAACACATCCTTGCCGCCGTCCTGCGGCATGATGAAGCCATAGCCCTTGGTTGCATTGAACCACTTGACGGTTCCAGCGGCCATCATCGTCACTCCTTCCGGTGCGCGTCCCCTAGCGCGCTATGGGGGAATGGGTGGATCGAGCCGGTGCTGTGCCGGCTGTGTCAGGCGAGCTTCAGGTTGGTGGCTGCGGCCTTGCCGCGCTCCATGGCAACCTCGTAGCTGACCTTCTGGCCTTCATTCAGGCCGCGCAGGCCAGCCGCCTGTACTGCTGTGATGTGGACGAACACGTCCTTGCCGCCATCTTGCGGCATGATGAAGCCGAAGCCCTTGGTCGTGTTGAACCACTTGACTGTGCCGATAGCCATTATCTGCGTCACTCTCCGTCAGTCGCACCGCGCAACAGCGCACGGTGCTGGTAGACAACCGGCCCTTTGGACGTCTTGAGGGCACCCGATTCAGACGGAGGCGCAGCAAGCCAAGCCAAAATGCGATTGCGTTGCGCAGTTGGCACAGAAAGGCCGAGAACTGTCAATCACAGTCGCGAGACATTGACATGCTGTATGTCATCTCGCACAGAACGCGAGAACCGTCGCAAAACCGAGAATCACGCCGATCAGAAACCGCTGCGCGATCCGCGTGATGTCATTGCGCGTGCGAATTCGCCACCGGCCGCAATGGCGCGCCGACCGGCCGCGAGTTCCGGATAGTAAACGTGCCAGACGTGGATCATTTCCGGCCAGATCTGCAGATCGACCGCAACATCGGCAGCACCGGCGACCTGCGCCAGGCGAATCGCATCATCGAGCAACGTCTCCGCCGCACCCACCTGGATCAGCAGCGGCGCGAGTCCGCGCAGGTCGCCATAGATCGGCGCGGCAAGCGGCGAGCGCGGATCGGCGCCATTCAGATAGTGCTTCGCCATGTCGAGAATGCCGGCCTTCTGCACGGTGGGATCCGTCGCGGCCTTGCCGACCATGCTGTCGCCGATCGCTTCCATGTCCACCCACGGCGAGATGGTCCAGCCGCACGCCGGTTGCGGCAAGCCTGCATCGCGTATCGCCAACATCGCCGCAACGACCAGTCCGCCACCGGCGGAATCGCCGGCGATGGTGATGCCGCCAGATGGCACGCCATTCGCCAACAGGAAGCGATAGGCGGCAAGCGTATCGTCGACAGCGGCAGGGAACGGATGCTCCGGCGCGAGCCGATAGTCGATCGCGAGCGTACGCGCCCGCGCGGCGCGTCCGGCCTCGGCCGCGAGATGCCTGTGGCTGTCGAGTGAGCCGATGACATAGCCGCCGCCATGCAGGTACAGCACGGCCTTGCTGCGATCGACATCCGGCGTCAATGTCCATTCCGATTTGACACCGTTGGCAGTGACCGGTTCCACGGTGACATCCGCCACCAACTTATTCTGCCGGCCGCGCGCGTCGATGTCGCGGCGGCGCTGGGCGATGTCGTCGGAACGCGGCCGCTTGGCAATCGCTTCACGCAGGGCAACGATTTCCGGATCGCTCATCGCTAGGTCTCCTCTGTTCCCAGGCGGTCGCGCATCGATCTGCCGTTCGCCTGCCACCAGTCATGCAGGATACCACGTCCCAGCCAAGGCAGAAGTGCTTCACGCCCATCGCCTGATAGCGCGCGGCCTGTGCCGGATCGCCGATCTCGACACGCGGGTGGATGCGCTTGCGCAACGCCGTCTCGATGGTGAGGCGCTCGGCCTTCACCACGTCGGGGTGCGACCACTGGCCGGCGAGACCGATGCTCATCGCATAGTCGGCGGGCCCGAACTGCACCATATCGATGCCCTTGACCGACAGGATCGCATCGAGATCCTCGACGCACTGCCGCTTCTCGATCATCAGCACCACGACGATGTCGTCCAGCGCCTTGACGTAGGCGGGCGAACCGGCCTCGCGCACCGTGCCCACGTCACGGCGCATGCCGACGCCGTGCAGACCATCGGAGCCTGGCGCCTCGGCGCGCACCGCGCGGACACAGTCAGTCGCGTCGTCCACGGTGCGCACATCGGCGAACAGCACGCTCTGAAATCCCGAGCCGATGGCGCGCATGGTCTGATGCATGCGCTGCGCCTGCTCGATCTTCATCATGCCGCCGAGGCCAGCGAGCTCCAGCGCACGGCCGAGATTGTCCAACTCGTGCAGGTCGAACGGTGCGTACTCGGCGGTGAACTCGATATAGTCTTACATGCGTCCCGAGGGTCGGTTGGCCGGCATCGAGCAGTGCGCGGAAGCGGTTCGGTCGCATGTGTGGTCCTCGCCAGTGATCAGCGCGGCTTGCCGTCCACGTCGTTCTTGCGCAGTTCCGCCACCGGCTTCTGGAAGAAGCGGGCGAACTCGAACACCGTCGTGTCTTCCTGGTTCCAGCAGACATAGCCGCGGCAGTCGCGAGGTCGCGCTTCGTACACCGTGCAGCGGCGGTTCTCGCCCAGGAACTGGCAGGTGCCGAAGCCGGACTTGATGCGCTTGCTGCCCTTGCGGTTACGCTCGACGATGTGCCGTGCTTCGAACTCGCGGACGGTGAGGTCGAGGAACTTCGCCAGCCGCCTTATGTCGTTGCGGCTGACCTCCACATAGCCCGCGGTTCGGCAGCAGAACGCGGGGCACTTCAGGCAATCAAGCGATTCGTCGCTCATGACGGCAGTCTGGGCACGCGCGGGGCGGCTGGGCAAGAGCGCAGGCGCCCTGGGCAGCAATCATTTGACCGGACCGGGAGCGCTGCCATAAGCTCGAAGCAACTAGGCGCTACCAAAGTCGTCACAAAGAGCCGGACCATGTGAGTCCGGCCAGCAGGGAAGGAATTCGGCCATGCGAAACATGAGCCGGCGTTCGGTAATAGCCGGATCCCTGGGCGTTGCGACAGCCGGCACCTTGTCGCGACCCTATATCGCCAACGCCGCCGCGGCGACCGCTGTCGTCTGGCAGGTGCAGGGCTTCGTCCCCGAGGAGGACGCCGCCTTCCGCAAGACGGTCGCGGACTACGAGAAGGCCAGCG
Organism: Acetobacteraceae bacterium; assembly: GCA_025452005.1. Classification (GTDB taxonomy): domain Bacteria; phylum Pseudomonadota; class Alphaproteobacteria; order Acetobacterales; family Acetobacteraceae; genus JAMXLO01. The sequence goes on from JANWJK010000227.1 coordinate 3,615, forward strand.
GCAACAAGATCGATCTCAGCGTCATGCCGTTCCAGGCCCTCAATCAGAAGGCGATATCGGCGATCACCAGCGGCGAGGTCCCGGACCTCATCTTCCACGACGCGCCGGCGACGATCCTGCCGCAGAACGCCTGGAACGACAAACTGGTCGATGTGAGCGACATCGTTGAGAACTACAAGTCCATGCTCAGCGAGACAGCGCTGCTGAATTCCAGCTACTACAACGGCGCCACGAAGCAGCGCGCCTTCTACCTTTGTCCGGTCAAGCAGGCGACCTCGCCGTTCCACATCTGGGGCGATCTGGTCACGAAGGCCGGGTTCAAGCTGTCGGACGCTCCGAACACTTGGGACGAATTCTGGAGTTTCTTCAAGCCGGTGCAGAAGGAACTGCGTGCCAAGGGCATGCGGAAGATGTATGCCATGGGCTTGCAGATCACCACTGTCGGGCCGAATGACGGCAATGGCCTGTTCAACTATTTCCTGGTCGCCAATGGCGGCCAGGAGATCGGCACCCGGGACGGGAAGCTGCACACCGACGATCCGAAGGTGCGCGAGGCGGCGATCAGGTCGGTCGAGTTCATGACGAATTGCTATAAGGAAGGCTACGTGCCGCCCGAGGCGCTCACCTGGAACGACGCCGACGACAACAATGCGTACCATGAAAAGTTGTTCGTGATGGATCTGGACGGCACGCTGTCCACCGAGCTCGCGATGATCAAGAACAAGAAGGCCTACTACGAGGAGGCGGTCGTGAGGGGCCTGCCGAACCGCAACGACGGCAGTCCAATGCCCTGCTTCCTCGCCGCCGGCGGCGGCTTCATCCCGAAGGGCGCGAAGGGTGTCGAGGTGGCGAAGGACTTCATGAAATTTTTCATGCAGCCGCAGGTGATGAACGAGAACCTGAAGAACGGCCTGGGTCGCTGGGTACCGGTCTATCCGCAGATCGTGAAGGACGACTCGTGGTGGACGGATACCAAGGACGACCCGCACCGGTCGCCCTATGTGCACGAGGCCGTGCTGGGGCCGACCATCGCGAACTACAACGGATTCAATCCGGCCTGGGGCCAGGTCTACGCCGAGCAGCTCTGGGGCAACTGCCATGCCGACGTCATCAAGAACGGCATGACGCCGGCGGCCGCCGTGGACAAGGCGTTCAAGCGGGCAGAGGCGATCTTCGCGAAGTTTACCTTGGGATAGGACCTCAGCCGGTCCGATCCGGTTCGCGCGTTACCACCGCGTCAATCGAGCGGGGCGGCGCCTCGCTCCGGATGATTTGACTGATCACGCGACGCCGCGGCAGTCGAATGAGAGTAATAGCGGTGTCGGCGCAAGCCACAAGATAGAACCGGCACCAAAGCAGCCGGTCAACAGACAGATAAGGAGAACGGCCATGGAGAGCATGCGCCGGCGATCGGCGATTCGCGGATCCCTGTGTCTGGCGGCAACCGGGATCCTGGCACGACCCAAGACAACCAAAGCGGCGGGCGGAACCGCGGTCGTCTGGCGCGACCAAGGCTTCGTGCCGGAGGAGGACGCCGCTTTCCGCGCCACCGTGGCGGCGTTTGAGAAGTCGAGCGGCAACAAGATCGATCTCAGCATCATGCCGTTCATGGCGCTGAACCAGAAGATCATCTCCGCCCTGACCAGCGGCGACGTGCCGGACCTGATCTTCCACATCGCGCCCTCGACCATCCTGCCGCAGAACGCGTGGAACGATAAACTGGAGGATGTGAGCGACATCGTGGAGGCGCACCGCGGCGAGCTCAGCGCCACGTCGCTGCTGTCGTCCAACTACTACAACAACGTCACCAAGCGGCGCGCCTTCTACATGGTTCCGCTCAGCCAGGGAGCGGAACCGTTCCACGTCTGGGGCGATCTGGTCGAGAAGGCCGGCTTCAGCCTGGCGGACGCGCCGAAGACCTGGGATGCGTTCTGGGACTTCTTCAAGCCGATGCAGAAGGTACTGCGCGGCAAGGGGATGCGCAGGATCTACGCCATGGGACCGCAGATCACCACCGTCGGACCCAACGACGGCAACGGCCTGATGGCGCATTTCATGATCGCCAATGGCGGCGCCGGCATCGTCACCGAGGACGGCAAGCTGCACACCGACGATCCCAAGGTGCGCGAGGCCGCGATCCGGTCGGTCTCCTGGCTGACCAACGCCTACAAGGAGGGCTATGTCCCGCCCGAGGCGCTGAGTTGGACCGACGCAGACGACAACAACGCGTTCCACGAGAAACTCATCGTCATGGATTTCGACGGCTCCCTGTCCACGGAGCTTGCGATGATCAAGGACCGGAAGGCGTATCTCGAGGACATGCGGACGCTTGGCCTGCCGCTGGCGAATGACGGCACGCCGATGCCCGCCCAGATCGGCGCCGGCGGCCTGTTCATCCCCAAGGGTGCCGGGAACGTGGCGGTCGCCAAGGACCTCATGCGGTACTTCCTGCAACCGGAGGTGATGAATGCCAACCTCAAGGGCGGGCTGGGCCGCTCGGTTCCTGCCATACCGCAAATTGTGAAGGACGATCCGTGGTGGCTCGACCCTAGCGATCCGCACCGGCCGCAATATGTGCGGGAATCGGTGCTGGGGCCGACGATCGCGGCCTATACCGGCTACAATCCGGCGTGGGGACAGGTCAACGCGGAGCAGCTTTGGGGCAATTGCCATGCCGATGTCATCAAGAACGGCATGACGCCGAACGCCGCGGTGGACAAGGCGTTCAGGCGGATGGAGGCGATCTTCGCGAAGTTCACCTTCGAGTAGCGCCGGCTTCCCTGGCGATAGGGCGGTTCGGGTGGCGGCGGGGTTTGACTAGCTCTGCCCGGCCGCCCTAAGGTGGTAGTGTCAAGCGAAACCTACGCACAATGCGCCGGCGCCGAAGCGACCGGTCAACAGGGAAGGAGGGCGGCCTTGGTCAAGATAAGCCGGCGTTCAGTATTGGGCGGAGCCATCGGTGCCGCGGCAGCGAGTACCCTGGCGCGGCCATACATCGCGAACGCCCAGGCCAAGACGGCCGTGTACTGGGCAGGTCAGGGGTTCATTCCCCAGGAAGACGCCGCGATGCGGAAGGTCTGCGAAGACTACATGAAGGAGAGCGGCAACAAGCTCGACTACAGCCTCATGCCGTTCATGGCGTTGAACCAGAAGACGATATCGGCGTTGACCAGCGGTGACGTGCCGGATCTGATCTTCATGGACGCCCCCGAGACAATCCTGCCGCAGAACGCCTGGGACGATAAAGTAGTCGATGTGACGGACGTTGTGGCGCCGTTCGAGTCACAGCTCTCGGAAACCGCAAAGCTGAACTCGACCTTCTATAACAAGGCGACCAAGAAGCGCAGCTACTACATCTGCCCGATCAAGCAGGGCGCCACCCCGTTCCACATCTGGGGCGATCTCGTCGAGAAGGCCGGGCTCAAGATGGAGGAAATCCCGAAGGACTGGGACGGGATCTGGACCTATCTCAAGAAGACGCAGGCCCCGCTGCGTTCCAAGGGAATGCGGAAGATCTTCGCCTGTGGTCTGCAGATCACCACGGTCGGACCGAACGACGGCAATAACCTGTTCCGACATTTCCTGATCGCCAATGGCGGCGAAGATATCCTCACGACGGACGGCAAGCTGCATACCGACGATCCGAAGGTTCGCGAGGCGGCGATCAAGTCGGTCGAGTTCATGACGAACCTCTACAAGGAAGGCGTGGTGCCACCGGAGGCGCTGAGCTGGAACGACGCCGACGATAACAATGGCTATCACGAGAAGCTGTTCGTGATGGACTTCGACGGCACGCTGTCCACCGAATTGGCAATGATCAAAGACCAGCAGGCGTTCTACCACGACATGAAGACGCTGGCGCCGGCCAACAAGAACGACGGCACGCCGATGAAGGCGATGGTCAATGCCGGCGGCGGCTTTATCCCGAAGGGCGCCAAGAACGTCGAGGTCGCCAAGGACTTCATGAAGTATTTCATGCAGGCGAAGGTGATGAACGAGAATCTGAAGGCAGGCCTGGGCCGTTGGTTCCCGGCCATCCCGCAGATCGTGAAGGACGACCCGTTCTGGACCAGCACCGAGATGCCGTGCCTCTTGCCCTACATCACGGAAGGCGTCCTGGGTCCGACGCTGCCCCTGTATAATGCCTACTCGCCTGCCTGGGGCCAGTTGGAAGCGGAGCAGCTCTGGGGTCAGGCCAATGCCGATGTCATCAAGGGCAACATGAAGGTGGCAGACGCGGTCGACAAGGCGTTCAAGCGCGGCAACGAGATCTTCGCGAGAATCACGATCTAGTCCTGGCGAGGCGATCATGAGCGTAACACAGCAGACACTGGCAGTCGGACGAGGCCTGGCAGCGCCGCGTACGTGGCGAAAGGCCTGGTTCGGCGGACTGCATGGCGCGGATTACGTCTGGGCGATCGCCTTTGCCTTGCCTTACGCCGCGATCTTCCTGGCGTTCGTCGTCTATCCGATCGCCTTCGGGCTCTGGATGGGCAGCGACCTCGCCCTTTACGAACAACTGTTCACCGATCCGCGCTACCTGACGACTGTCCTCAATACGCTGCTCTATGTCGTCATCGGCGTGAACGTGAAGATGTTCCTGGCCTTCCTGCTGTCAGGCTTCTTCATTCGCAAGGGCTGGTGGATCAAGGGGCTCATGGTGATCTTCATCCTGCCCTGGGCCACGCCGGCATTGCCCGCCTACATGTCGATCCACTGGTTCCTCAACGGCCAGTGGGGGATGCTGAACAACATCCTGTACGCGCTGTTCGAGTTTGATGGCCCGACCTACCTGAATGAGCACTGGACCGGGCTCGCGAGCAACATCGGCGCCTATATCTGGAAGACACTGCCGTTCTGGACGGTGATCCTGCTGGCGGGCCGCATGGCGGTACCCACCGAACTCTACGAAGCCGCCGCGGTCGACGGCGCCACGGGCCTCCGCCGGTTCGCGCATGTCACGCTGCCGCTGATGGCGAATCTTTATCTGGTGTGCACGCTGCTCGACATGGTCTTCGCACTCGGCGACTTCAATTCGACGTACTTCGTCTCCGGCGGTGGGCCGGCGATGTCCACCGAGGTGCTCGCCACCCTCGGCATTCGCTACGCATTCACGCTTGCGCTGCCCCGGCTCGGGGTGGCGGCCGTGATGTCGGCGTTGCCCGTGCTGATCCCGCTCGTGATCATCCTGATGCGACGGTTGCGTCCGTCGGAGGGCCAGCTATGAGCGCGACCACTACCGTCCGGCGGATACGCTCCCCGCTGTTCTACAGCCTGCAGCGCCTCGGGGTGGAGGCGCTGTGCCTGGCTCTCGGCTTCGTCCTGGTCGTCTGGTCGCTCACGCCGATCTACAACATGTGGAAGATCGCGCTGGACAGCCACGCCGGGATATTCGGCGGATCGATCTGGCCGGAGGCGCCGACGCTGGAGAGTTTCCGCGTCGTGGTGACCCAGGATTTCTGGTACCTCGAACGCTTCTGGCACCAGTTCGGCAACAGCTTCATCGTCGGGTTGTCAGTGACAGGCCTGACGTTGGCGATTGGTTCGCTGGCCAGCTTCACCGTCGGCCGGATGCGTCTGCGCAACGGCTGGATGCTGACCAATGCGGCGCTGATGACCTACGTGATCCCGGCGTCGTTCCTGGCGATTCCGATCTACCGCATCATGCAGATCTATGGCCTCGGCAACCATCTTTCGTCGCTGATACTGACGCTCACGACATTCGCCACGCCGTACGCGATCTTCATCTTCTCGCAGTACGGCAAGTCGATCCCGATGGAGCTGGATGAGTCGGCGCGCATCGACGGTGCCAACCCGCTGCAGATCTACATCCGTATCTACCTGCCGTTGATGGCGCCGGCCTTGGTGGCCGTCGGTACCTATGCGCTGCTGTTGGCGTGGAACGAGTACCTCTACAACTTCCTGTTGCTGTCCACGCCACAGAGCATGACCGTGGCAGTCGCGCTTGCACAGTTCCTGAACAGCGACGAGTCGCCCTGGAACTACATGATGGCCACTGCCATCATCTATGCGGTGCCGCCGATCATCCTCTACTACGGCTTCCGTCGTTACATGGCGGCAGGACTGACCATGGGTGGCGTCAAAGGCTAGACGGGCACGCCAACCGCCCCAGGCCGGTGTTTATGCCGGCCATCGAGGGGTGACCCGTGACGCGACAGGCCGTGCCACGACGTGTAGGGTGACGGCATGAGCATCACGCAGCAGGCTATTGCGGTTGCACGGCCACCACTGGCCGTGCGGCCAACGCGGCACGCCTGGCGCGGAACACTGCGGCGTTCGGAGTTCACCTGGGCGATCGCCTTTGCCGTGCCCTACATGGCGATCTTCCTGGCGTTCGTAGTGTATCCTGTCATCTACGGAATCTGGATGGGCAGTCGGCCGGCGCTCTATGCCCAGTTGTTCGACAGTCCGATCTATCTGACTGCGCTGGTCAACACGCTGATCTTTGTCGGTGTCGGCGTGAACCTGAAAATGGCCCTGGCCTTCATGCTGTCGGGCTTCTTCATGCGCAAGCGGTGGTGGACCAAGCCGCTCCTGGTGATCTTCATCCTGCCCTGGGCGACGCCGGCATTGCCGGCGTTCCTGTCGATCCACTGGATGCTGAACGGCACCTGGGGCTTTCTCAACAGCGTGCTGTGGGAGCTGTTCAACATCGAGGGTCCGATCTGGCTGATCGACCGCTGGCTCGCAGTCGGCGCAAACCTATCGGCCTACATGTGGAAGCAGTTGCCATTCTGGACGGTGATCTTCCTGGCCGGGCGGATGGCGATCCCGCAGGAACTCTATGAGGCTGCCGCCGTGGACGGCGCCACAGGCCTGCACCGGTTCCGCCACATCACGTTCCCGCTGCTTGCCAATCTCTACCTTGTCTGTACGTTGCTTTCCACGATCTGGACACTGGGCGACTTCAATGCGGTGTTCTTCATCTCCGGCGGCGGACCGGCCATGTCCACCGAGGTACTGGCGACACTCGGCATCCGCTACGCGTTCACGCTGGCCAACCCGCAACTCGGCGTTGCCGCAGTGATGTCGGCGCTGCCGTTGCTGATCCCTGTCGTGGCTGTGCTGTTTTACAAGCTGCGTACGGCGGACGTTCAGTTGTGAGCAGCACGCAGCAGGCCCTCGGGTTCCGGCAATCGGCCGCGATCGGCCGGTCCTGGCGGCCGCCCTGGCACGGTGGCCTGCGAGGCTCGGAGCTGTCCTGGGCGATCGCCTTCTTTGTGCCCTACGGCGCTGTGTTCCTGGCCTTCGTCGTCTATCCGGTGGCCTATGGGCTGTGGCTCGGCAGCAGTCCGGCGCTCTACGCCGAACTGTTCGAGAATCCGCGCTACCTGACCACCGTGGTCAACACGCTGGTGCTTGTCGGGATCGGCGTGAACGTGAAGATGTTCCTGGCGTTCCTGATGTCGGGCTTCTTCATCCGCCGCGGCCGCTGGATCAAGGCGCTGCTGGTGCTCTATATGCTGCCATGGGCGTTACCTGCGCTGCCGGCATTCCTGTCGCTGCACTGGATGCTCATCGGCTATGGCGGATTCCTCAACAGCGCCCTGGAGTTGCTGTTCGGTATCGATGGTCCGATCTGGTTCAACTCCTATGAGCTAGCGCTGGGCGCGAACGTGTTCGCCTATATCTGGAAATGGCTGCCGTTCTGGACGCTGATCTTCCTGGCCGGACGCATGGCGATCCCACAGGACATCTACGAGGCGGCCGCGGTGGATGGCGCCACCGGCATAAGGCGCTTCGCGTTTGTGACCTTTCCCATGCTGGCGAACCTGTACCTGGTCTCTACGCTGCTCTCCACGTTGTGGACCATCGGCGACTTCACCACGCCGTATTTCGTATCGAGCGGTGCGCCCGCTTTGCAGACGGAGGTGCTGGCCACCTACGGCTTCCGCGTGGCATTCGACCATGGCTACCCCGCGGCTGGCGTGGCCGCCGTGATGTCGGCCCTGCCGGTGCTGATCCCCATCGCATTGCTCCTGATCCGGCGGCTGCAGGCGACCGAGGTGCAGTTATGAGCCTCGCGCTGACCGCCGCCAGGCCGCGCTACCGCTACCGCCTGCGGCGGAATTTCGGCAGGGCGGCGACCGCGGTGCTCGGCGTGGTGATCGCGTTCTGGACGCTGATCCCGGTCTACAACATGCTGCTGATCGCGCTCAGCGAGGACGGCGACGAGTTCACCGGCACCATCTGGCCGAGCGATCCCAACCTGGAAAGTTTTTGGGCGATCTGGTTGGAAAGCAATCGGTATCTCGAGGGCTTCTGGCACCAGTTCGGCAACAGCATCTATCTCGGCCTGACCACGATGGTGCTGACCGTGCTGGTCGGTTCGCTGGCGAGCTTCGCCATGGGCCGCATGCGGTTCCGCAAGGCCTGGATGATCGGCAATTTCTCGCTGATCACCTATGCCGTGCCGGCGTCGTTCCTGGTAATTCCGTTCACCCGCCTGATGCACGTCTATGGCTTGACCGAC
>JANWJK010000228.1 GCA_025452005.1 Acetobacteraceae bacterium
ACACAAGGAAGTTGTCGCGCGACGAGGCCGCAGCAGTGCTTCCGGGCCTGACGGGTGATTGGCAGGGCGGGCTCTATACGCCGAGCGATGGCCGCGGCGAGCCGCAGCAGGCGGCGCCGGCGATTGCCGCGGCTGCGCGGCGGCACGGGGCGGTGATCCTGCAGCAATGCGCGGCGCGCGGCATAGAGACCCAGGCGGGTCGCGTTGCGGCTGTCGTGACCGAGAGGGGGCGTATCGCCTGCGACAGCGTCGTGCTCGCCGGCGGCGTATGGTCGCGGCTGTTCTGCGGCAACCTCGACCTGCGACTGCCGCAGCTCAAGGTGATGTCGTCGGTCATGCGCACCGAGAAATTCGATGGCGGACCGGAGGTCTCATGCAGCGGCCTCGGCTTCGGCCTACGCAAGCGGCTGGATGGCGGCTACAACGTGGCGAGCTGGAGCGGCAACGTGGTGGACATCGTGCCGGACACATTCCGGTTCTTTGCCGACTTCCTGCCCGCGCTGCGGATGCAGTGGCGCAGCATGCGACTGCGCATCGGCGGCAGGTTCCTGGAAGAATGGCAGGTGCCGCGTCGTTGGGCGCTCGATGCGGCGTCGCCGTTCGAGAGCGTGCGCACATTGGATCCGGAGCCGTATCAGCCGATCCTGGACGAGGCCCGCCGGTCCGTCGCCGCGGCGTTCCCTGCGTTCCGCTACATGAAGGTGGCGGAGAGCTGGGGCGGCGTGATCGACGTGACGCCCGACGCGGTGCCGGTGATCTCGGCGGTCGATACGCTGCCGGGGTTCTTCATCGCGACGGGGTTCACCGGCCATGGCTTTGGCATCGGTCCCGGCGCGGGACGGCTGATGGCGGAGCTGGTCACCGGCGAGACGCCGGTGGTCGATCCGACGCCGTTCCGTTACAGCCGCTTCACCGACGGGTCGCGACCGAGGCCGTCGCCAGTGGCCTGAACATCCGCTTGGCGGCCGCATGCCGTCATGCCAACGTCGCGGCGCTTCAACCGGACCGGAGGAAACCATGGCCTTGCGCAAGTACATCATCGAACGCGACATTCCGGCGGTCGGATCGTTCGAGCGCGAGCAACTTCGCGGCGCGGCGGCCAAATCTAATTCCGTGCTGACCCAGCTCGGTCCCGACATCCAGTGGGTGGAGAGCTACGTCGCCGCCGACAAGACGTTCTGTGTCTATCTGGCCAAGGATGAGGACATCATCCGCAAGCACGCCGAGATCAGCGGCTTCCCGGCGACAAAGATCACCGAGGTGCGGAAGATGATCGATCCCACCACCGAACATCCGAACTCGTGACGGCGTTGCGCGTCTGGTATCAGAGCTTCGTCGATCCGGCCGAACAGGCGCCGTATATCGACAGGCTGCGCGATCGTCTGCGGACGCTCGCCTCGCCTGGCATCACGGTGGAGGTGCACGGCATCTCGCCGCCCGATCGGTATTTCCATCCGATCACCGAATTTCGCTGTGCGCAGCAGACGATCCACGCGGCTCTCGAGGCGGAGCGCGCCGGATACGACGCCTTCGTCATCGGCCATTTCCAGGAACCTGGCCTGACCGAATGCCGCGGCGCCGTCGATATCCCGGTGATCGGGCTCGGCGAGGCGACGATGCTGTTCGCCTGTTCGATCGGCCGGCGCATCGGGCTGGTGACGATCGATCCGGTGTTCATTCCCTGGCACGAGGAGCAGGTGATTCGTCACGGCCTGTCGCAGCGCATTGGCGGCGTGGCGGCGATCAAGGCGGACCTGCAGCGCTTCATGCGGGCATTCACCGACGCCGGGGAATATGCCGCGGTGCGCGCGGACTTCGTCCAGCAGGTGCGGCCGCTGCTGGACCGCGGTTGCGACGTGCTGATCCCGGCCGGCGGCCTGCCGATGTTGCTGTTCTCGCAGGAGCAGCCGTTCCTGATCGACGGCGCGGTGGTGCTGGAAGGCATCGCCACGGTGATGAAGGCGACCGAGATGGCGCTGGCCCTGCATCGCCTTACCGGCGTGGCGGCGAGCCGCAGCGGCTTGTACAGCCGCGCGCCGGCGGGTGCGATCGCCGATTTCCAGAATGGTGCTACGAAGCGCAGGCCGACGGTCTGACGCGGAACAGCGCGGCGTAGTCGGTGCGACCGAGCAAGGCCAGGCGATCCTGCGCGAAGCGCGCGAGGTCAGGCTCACCGCTCGCCTCGAGCAGCAGTACGTGGGTGTAGCCGCACAGATCGATCCTGCGAGGTTCGGCCAGTTCGCGATGATCGGCGATCGAGCCGGCGCGCTCGGCCAGTTCGCGATACGGCGGCAGCGTCTCCACCGGCTGCTGCGACGGGTTGTCGAACATGAACGGCCAGTAGGCCCGACGTTCGATCAGCAGCAACGCCGGCAGGTGACTGTCGAGCCGCAATCCGACGGAAAGACGACGGCTCAGCGGTCCGTTCTGCCAGTAAAACGGTGCCTCGTCCGGCGACACCGCGGCGATGAACACGCGGTCGTCCGGCCGCACCATGGCGATGACCGTGCGCAATGCGGCCAGATCGCCGCGATACTGCCACCACACCACGAGCACCACGGCCATGCGGACGGCGAACAGCATTGTGAAGGCAACCGCGGCAAGGCGCGGCAGGCCGCACGGCAGCAGCGCTCCGAACAGCAGGAAGCCGAGCATGATCACGAAGCGTGTGTCGAAAAAGTAGGTGCCCTTGAAGGCAAATGGCACGGCCAGGAACAGCAGCGCCGTGAGCGCGACCGCCAGGCCACCTGCCGGCGTAGAGCGGCAACGGCGCGTCGCCAGGCAGGCCAGCAGGTAGGCGGCGACGGCGCACGCCGTCGTCACGTCAAGCCACAGGACATAGTTGGCGAACGGAAACACCAACTGCTCGGCCTTTTCGGCCACGGAGGAAAACGCGGTTTCATCGGCGAGTGGCGCCAGCGGCGAAATCAGATACAGGACGAATGGAGGAGCAGCCGCCGGGATCAGTGCGGCCACGCGGCGCAGCACGGAGGAAGGATCGCGCCTGATACCAGCACGCGACAGGAATGACGTACCGGCGGCTCCACCGTCATGGCGGGGCTTGGCCCCGCCATCCACGTCTTTACAGATACAAGCAAGAAAAGACATGGATGGCCGGCCTGCGCCGACCATGACGATTGGGCGTCTGCCGCCTGGTATAAGCTGTTCCAGCTCATATCCGGCAATCAGCACGAAGAAGAACAGCGGTCCCATGAGATGGCAGAAGAACAGTGCGACCGTGCCGAAGGCGGCAAGCACCGCGACGACCACAGGATGGCGCTCGCGCCATCCGATCCAGCCGGCGGCGAGCAACAGCGCCATGCCGATGGCGGCCACGAAATTCAAAAACCCCAGCAGCAGCGTGGCGTTGTAGGCGACCAGGCCGGAGGCCAGAGGCCACGGCGTGTATCTGCCGAACAGCGAACGGCTGTAGGCAATGGTGCCGACTACCGGCAGCAGGATGGTGATCCCGATGACGATGCGACCGGCCAGGTGTACCGGCAAGAACTGCAACAGCGGCGGCAGTACGAGATCGGTGCCCAGGTTGGGGACGATCGTCCAGCGCGTCGTATACATGCGAGACAGAACCGGGTCCGACGTTCCCGCCGCCAGCACCATCGCGCGCGCCAGGTGGTTGGGATAGTCGAGCAGCGGCGGCACATCGACCAGCGCCAGCGGTGCCAGCAATATAAGGCACAGCAGGGCCGCTGCCCATTTCATGCCGGGACTTGAGGCAGGCGCTGCCGCCGCGCACACTCAGCCGCAGGGATGACAGGAGGGCAGAGATGGACCTGACGCAGTTCCGTGCGACGGTGGCGCAGGGTGTGCCGCCCGATGGGCTCAACCTCGCCTTGCAGACATTGTGGTGGGACGCCAAGGGCGACTGGGATCGCGCCCATACCTGCGCGCAACAGGATGAAGGCAAGACGGGCTCGGCCGTGCATGCCTATCTGCACCGCAAGGAAGGCGACATGCGCAACGCAGCCGGCTGGTACAGCCGCGCCGGCCGCGAACCCGCCACGGTGTCGCTGGACGAGGAGTGGCAGTCGCTGAGCGAGGAGATGCTCGGGGTTCAGGCGGCGGAGGGCGCTCGTGCCGCGATGGACGGGTTCATGGCGGCTTTCAATGCGCGGGACGCCGATGCGATCCGCTCCCGCTGGTTCCACTATCCGCATGTCCGCTTTCATAGTGGAACCGTGACGGTGATGCAGACACCGGCCGACTACCACAACCTGGTGTGGGACAGCCAAGGGCAATCGGCGGGTTGGGGCCGATCGGCGTGGGACAATGTCGAGGTGATCGACGCCGGACCGGAGAAGGTGCACTTCAGGGTACAGTTCACGCGATATCGCGCGGACGGCAGTGCGATCGGCAGCTACCGGTCGCTGTACATCGTGACGCTCAAGGACGGCCGCTGGGCGATCCAGGGCCGCTCGAGCTGGGCGGAGTGACAAAGACGTGGTGATGGGCGCGGATGCCAAGAGGGGATGACGCTGCGGAAATGCCTTGCGGGCTATACGTGCTGACTGCCAATGATGGCAAAGGTGAGGTCGATACGACGACTTACAGCGAGGTGCCAACATGATCACGAAATTCGCCACCGTCTATGCCGGCCACGTCGACATCCCCGATCGCGGGCAGGACGCGACACCGGCGAACGAGCGGCGGTTCTCCAATGCCCATCTCGCCGGGGTGTTCGACAAGACCGAGGCGATCGCCCGGGCGATGGACGAGGGGGGCTGGGATGCACTCTGGATGGCTGAGCACCACTTCCAACAGGAAGGCTACGAGGTCATCCCCAACCTACTGATGGCGGCGGTGCATCTCTGCCATCTCACCAAGACCCTGAGGATCGGCTGCGGCTTCAACATCACCCCGATGTGGCACCCTCTGCGGCTCGCCGAGGATTTCGCCTGCGCCGACATCATGACCAAGGGGCGCACGATCTTCGGCGTCGGCCGCGGCTACCACACGCGCGAGGTGGAGACGTTCGGCGCGCCGATGCTCGACCAGAACGCCAACCGCGAACTGTTCGAGGAGCAGGTCGAGATCATCTTCAAGTCGTTCGACAACGAGCGCTTCTCGCACAAAGGCAAGCATTACACGCTGCCGCCCGAGGTACCCTATCGCGGCTACACGCTGAAGGACCTGACGCTGGTGCCGCGCCCGGTCCACCTTCCGGTGGAGTGCTGGCAGCCCGTGGTCAGCGCTTCGGCACGCGGCCTCGACTTCATGGTGAAGCACAATATCAAGGGTGCGGTCGGCGGCGGCGCCGCGACGATGGAGCAGGGTCCGATCACGGCATTCCAGGCGGCGGCGCATCGTGCCGGCAAGGACTGGAAGCTGGGCGAGAACCTGATGATCGGCATCGTCATCCACCTGGCGGACTCGAAGGCGCAGGCGCTGAAGGAGCTCGTTCCGCTTTACGAAGAGCACGCCAAGATGTTTGCCCCGCTTGGCTTCATGCCGGGCATGACAAAGGAGCAGATCGCCGCCGTCGCGCGGCGCGGCGGCTGGTACAGCGCGGGCGTGCCGACAGTCGAGCACTACATAAACCTCGGAGGCTGGTTTGCCGGCACCTCGGAGGAGCTGGTCGCCTATCTGAAGCACATCGAGACCCGGTATCCCGGGCTGGAGCACATAAATCTCTCGATGCCGATGGGCACGCCTCAATCGATCATGCTCGATCAGTATCGTCGCGTATCGGCCGAGGTGATGCCGCACTTCAGGCATTGAGTTGCGGGCGCTTCGTAGCGTGCGGCGGCGTGGCTTCGGGTCAGCAGACGCGGAGCCCGCCGTCAGTACTCGAGGACCTCGCCCTGCGGCTGAATGACCTTGGTGCCTTTGGCATCAGGCACGAACTCCATCAGCACATCGAAGGAGCGGTTGCATCCCGTTACGGTCCATGTCTCCCACCACGCGCGAGACTGCGCATCCTTGCCCGGATCGTAAGCCAGGGGTTTCCTCAGTCCGTGGCCGCCGAACAACGTGTTCCTGACATAGAACTGGCGGCAGTCCTTTGCGCGTGAACCGGCCGCGATGATCGCGTATTGCACTGCGTCGCGTTGCAGGTCCAGGTCGGCGTGCGTGGTACCCGGCATTGCGAATTGCGCGTCGATCGTGCCGTCGCCACGGGCCTGGAAGTGCACGTTGAGCACCGTATCATTGCCGCAACCGTGGACCGGCAATCGTTCCCACCAAGCACCTGCATTGGGAACTCCGTCCGGGTCAAACGAAATGGATTTTTCCACTTCTACGCGCGATCGGGTCGGCCCTAGGCCAGGGCAGGTGGGGAAGACCTCCGGCGGAACACCGGTCAGGGCGCGCACGATCAGATCCTTGTTGGCCTTGGAGTTCCGGAACTTCTGGAATCGATCTTGATCGACCGTCTGGGCACGCCCGACGCAAGGCGCGATGGCGCATAGGGCGACCACCAGATAGATCGAACGCCAGGAGAAAAGCCTGCTCATTCACAGTCCCGCGCGCATGCCCGACCTTCCTATTGGGAACCCGTGATCGCGGCAATACGCTTGCGCGCGATGCGCATCGGTGCATCAACTGGCTCGACGAGCGTGAGGAGGATGGAGATGCAGCCGGAGGCCTTCACCCTGACGGTTCCCGACACAGCCATCGCGGATCTGCATGAGCGGCTCCGCCGCACGCGGTTTCCTGATCAGGCGCCGGGCGAGCCGTGGGCGTATGGCACGAGTGTTGAGTACCTTCGTGGGCTCACCGAGTACTGGCGCACCGGCTTCGACTGGCGCGCGCAGGAGGCACGGCTCAATGCATTCCCGCAGTTCAAGGCGGCGCTGCACGACATAGATGTGCATTTCCTGCACGTGCCGGGCAAGGGACCGAACCCGTGCCCGCTGCTGCTGATGCATGGCTGGCCCGGCTCGGTATTCGAGTTCCTCGACCTGATCCCGCGTCTTACCGATCCCGCCAGCTTCGGCGGCGATCCGGCCGACGCGTTCACGGTCGTGGCGCCGTCGTTGCCGGGCTACGGGCTGTCGTTCCGTCCCGGACAGAGGCGCTTCGGCATCGAGGAAATCGCCGACTGCCTGGCCGACCTGATGACCGAGACGCTCGGCTATCGACGCTTCGCCGCGCAGGGCGGCGACTGGGGCGGCATCACCGCCTCGCGGATGGGGTACGCACATGCCGACCGGTTGATCGGTATTCACGTGAACCTGCTGGCGGTGCGCCGCGAACCGGGCATGTTGAAGGACCCGACACCGGAAGAGCGCAAGTATCTCGAGGAACTCGCGAACTGGTTGAAGGAAGAGACCGGCTACCAGTGGATTCAGGGCACACGGCCGCAGACGCTGAGCTTCGGACTGACCGACTCGCCTGCGGGACTGGCGGCGTGGATCGTCGAAAAATTCCGCGCCTGGTCCGACTGCGGCGGCGACGTGGAAAGTGTGTTCACCCGCGACCAGTTGCTGGCGAACATCAGCCTCTACTGGTTCACCGGGGCGATCGGGTCCTCGTTCTTTCCGTATTACTTCCGCATGCACCGGCCCTGGCCGATCCCGGAGGGTGGCACCATTGGCGTGCCCACCGGCTACAGCGAGTTCCCGCGCGAAATCCTGCGCGCGCCGCGATCGCTCACGGAGCGTACCTACACCGATATCCGTCGCTGGACCGTCATGCAGCGCGGCGGGCACTTCGCGGCGATGGAGCAGCCGGAGGCGCTTGCCGGTGAGATCGCCGCGTTCTTCCGGAAGCTGCGCTGACGCGAGACAATCAGAACACCGGCGCGTCGTAGAGGTCCGTGGCGCGGGCGCCAACCCACACCTGTGGTTCGGATGGCTGGTAGCGCTCCTCCGATTCCATGCGCGCCACATCGTCGCGGATCGCTGCGAACACCTGACGCAGGCTGCGGTCCTGCTGACCGAACGCGCGCACCTCGGCCTCGCCGAACAGCGTATGGCGATTGCCGGGCGCGCAGCCGAACGAGCTGCGATCCGCGCGCGCGGCCGTGATGATGATCCTCTCTGGCGCGCGCAGATCGCCGATCAGCGAACCCGAGTAGCAGGCCGAAACGACGATCACGGTCCGATGTCCGGCCAGCGGTTGCAGCAAGCGCGCGAGCCGGCGCGACGACATTGCGGTCGGTGCGCTGTCGCCGATCTTGCGAGCCAGCAGCCGTGGCGCGCCATGCGAACTTATAACCACGAACATGATGTCGTCCGGTCCAGCCTGTGCGGCCGCGGAGCCCACCAGCGACGCGATGGTGGCGTCATCGGCGATCGGATAGAGCCCCGCGGCCGATGTGACGTTGCTCGCGATCATCGGCACGACGCGGTACTTGCTGGCATTTTGCAGCCGGTCGGCCAGTTCGGCGACATCGTTCTCGGACCACTCTTCCGAATAGAGCGCGAGACCGACGTAGAACAGGCGCCCGCTGTTCGCCGGCGCCGGTTGCTGGGCGAGAGGCGTCGCCGGTGGCTGCGCGCATCCACCGAGCGAAGCGAACGCAAGTGCCAGCGCGACGGCCACAGCGCCGAAGCAGCAACCGAAGGCGCGACCCATCCGATTTCCCTGCCGGTCCCCCGTGGCATCGCTTGTCCGCATTGGTGCGCTATACCGCGATCGCGTCCAGTTCCTTGCCCTTGTGCTCCGGCGCGAACAGCCAGATGCCGGCGCCCATCAGCAGCATGGCCACCGGCACGATCAGGAACGCCTTCGCGAACGAACCGGTGCTTTGCTGGATGCCGATGGTCACGAACGGCCACAGCACGAAGCCGACCAGCCATGCCACCGCCCAGGAGAAGCCGTTGCCGACGCCGCGGATGCGTGTCGGATAGATTTCCGCCGTCAGGATCATGGCCGGCGCCCAGAAGCCCAGGAAGCCGATGCTCCACAGCAATCCATAGATCCACAGCTCGATGTCGCTCTCGGCGAACACCCAGAGCGTCAGGAACACGGCGCCCTCGATCAGCATGACGTAGAACGCCGGCTTGCGTCCGTAGCGGTCGGCGATCAGTCCCGCCGCGAGCAGACCGAGGAATCCGACCAGTCCCCACCAGATATAGAACGTGCCGTATGTCGCGGTGGACCAGTGCCGCTCCTGCGCCAGATAGAGCGGCATCCAGCCGCCGACCGTGCCGTAGATGATCGTGCTGCAACAGGCGATGAAGGTCGCAGCGGCCGTGCCGCCAAGCATGTCGGGCAGGAAGAGCTGGCTCATGGGGATCTTCACCGCCTTGTCGAGCCAGGCCTGATCCGCCGACAGCAGCGGCCTGCCCGACGCCTGCGCCTCCCTGATGCGACGCTTGCGATCCTGCAGGCGCACCCAGTACGGCGATTCCGGCAGGCCGATGCGTACATAAATCGCCAGCAGCGCGACAATCGCGGGCACCACGCAGGCGATACGCCAGCCCCACTCGGCGATGATGAATGTCGTGATGATCCCTGCAAGCGCCGCACCGAAGCACCAGGTCCCGCGATTGATGCCTATCACGCGGCCACGCATGTGCGCCGGCCAGGTCTCGGCGACCAGCATCGAGCCCAGCGACCATTCGCCGTTCAGCGCGAAGTGGATTGCGCAGCGCACCGCGACGAACGCGGCGAAGGTCGTGGTGAGTGCCGCAATGGGCATCAGCAGCGAGAACAGCGCGATATTGACGGCGAGCAGGGTGCGCCGGCCGTAACGGTCGGCCAGCCACGGCCAGACATACATGCCGAGGATGCCGACCAATAGGGCTATCTGGAGACCGCTGCGGTACTCGGGAAGCGTAACGCCGAAATCCTTGATGACGAGAGGGGTTGCCAGGGCGAAGATCACGCCGTCCATGCCGTCGAAGCCCCAGCCGAGGCCGTTGGCGATAGCGATATGCCAGTGCGTTCGGGTGAGGCGGGTCGAATCGCTCGCGGCGCGGAAGGCGGCGGAGCGATCGCGGTAGCTCTGTTCCAGCGGGCCTGCGATGTCGGCAGACGAAATCGCTCCGGACGGGCTCATGGTCGTCTCCCTCCTGTGTGGCTTCGTCATGGGGCCAATCGCACCATCGAGCCGTTGCCAGCATCAGACGGAATGCCGCCGCGGTTCAAGCCGCCGCGCGCAACAATGATGGGGCTCGGAACACCTTCGCGTCATACGGCCCCTTGCGCCAACAGAACCTACGCCGAGCCGCTGTCTTGGGGGAAAATCCTGCCGCTGCCGGCAGCCTCTTGCCTTTGCGGCGGATTTCTTCTTTGTCGCGGCGAACATCCAAGGGAGGCAACGGTGCCGCCACATCTGTCACGCCGCGCGTTCGGCAATGCGGCGGTCGCGCTGCTCGCCGCCCCGCGCCTTGCGCGGGCCGCAACGCCCACCGAAATCCAGATCGATTGGGCGACCTACAACCCCGTCAGCATCGTGCTGAAGCAGCAAGGCCTGCTCGAGCAGGAATTTGCCAAGGACGGGATCGGCATTCACTGGGTACAGTCGCTCGGATCTAACAAGGCACTGGAGTTCCTCAATGCCGGCTCGATCGACTTCGGCTCGACCGCCGGCGCCGCCGCACTGATCGGCAAGATCAACGGCAATCCGATCAAGTCGATCTACGTCTATTCGCGCCCCGAGTGGACGGCCCTGGTCACCATGCCGAACAGTCCGATTCACGACGTCGCCGACCTAAAGGGGCAACGCATCGCGGTGACGCGCGGCACCGATCCGCACATCTTCCTGGTGCGCGCGCTGGCCACCGCCGGACTGACCGAACACGACGTCAAGCTCGTGCTGCTCCAGCATCCTGACGGCCGCACCGCGCTGGAGCGCGGCGACGTCGCTGCCTGGGCCGGCCTCGATCCCATGATGGCCGCGGCAGAGATCGAAAGCGGCGCGCGGCTGTTCTACCGCCGGCCGGAAGCCAACACCTGGGGCGTGCTGAACGTGCGCGAGGCGTTCGCCAACGCAAACCCTGAACTCGTGCGCCGCGTGCTCGCGACCTATGAGCGCGCGCGGCGCTGGTCGGTCGAGCATCCGGCGGAACTGAAGGCGCTCATGGTCGCGGCGATGAAACTGCCGGACGCGGTGGTGGCGCGTCAGCTCGAGCGCAACGATCTGACCAGCGGCATGATCGGCCAGACACAGGCAGGCACGATCATCGAGGCCGGCAAGGCGCTGCAACAGGCCGGCGTGCTGCCGGCGGATGTCGACGTGACGGCGGTGACCGGCCAGATGATCGATTCATCCTACGCACGTGCCGCAGGCGCATGAGCATGCCGCGTGATGCCCGTCGCGATGACAGATGAATTGGGGAAATCTGCGCGGCTGGCTCACCGCGCTGGCCGTACCGGTAGCACTTGGCGTGGCCTGGGAAGTCGCGGTGCGCACCGGCATCGCACCGGGCCGGCTCATGCCGCCACCTTCGCGCCTCGCGCACACCGCGGGCGCGCTCGCCGCCTCCGGCGAATTGCAGACCCATGTCGCGGCGACCATGACGCGCGTCGCGATCGGCTTCGGCATCGGTGCGTTCGCGGGCACCGTGATCGGCATGGTGACCGGGGCCAGCGAGACGGCGCGGCGCCTGCTCGATCCATCCATCCAGGCGCTGCGCGCCATCCCCTCGATCGCCTGGGTGCCGATCTTCATCCTCTGGCTTGGCATCTTCGAGACATCCAAGCTGGCGCTGATCGCGTTGGGTGTGTTCTTCCCGGTGTATCTCGGCATGCTTTCCGCCATCCAGGGCGTCGATCGAAAGCTTGTGGAGGTCGGCCGGGTGTTCGGCTTCTCGGGCATCGGCATCATGCTGCGCATCACGTGGCCCGCAGTGCTGCCGACCTGGATCGCATCGCTGCGCAGCGGCCTCGGCCTCGGCTTCATGTTCGTCGTCGCGGCCGAACTGATGGGCGCATCCGAGGGCCTCGGCTATCTGCTGCTTGACGGCCAGCAGATGGGCCGCGCCGACTCCATCCTGGTGGCGATGATCGTCTTCGCCCTGCTTGGGAAGGCGTCCGACGGCGTGCTGGTCGCCCTCACCCGGCCGCTGCTGCGCTGGCAGGACACGGTGCGGTCGCGGCTATGACCACGCTGGCGATCGACGGCCTTGGCAAAACCTACGCCGATGGTACCGAGGCGCTGCGTGACATGCACATAATGGCGCGCAGCGGCGAGATCGTTGCCATCCTCGGCGGCTCCGGCTGCGGCAAGACGACGCTGCTGCGCCTCACCGCCGGGCTGGATCAGCCGAGTGCCGGTGTCATCGCGATCGACGGGCGGCCGATCGGCGGAACGCATCCGGCGATCAGCGCGGTGTTCCAGGAACCGCGCCTGCTGCCCTGGCTGACGGTCGGCCGTAACATAGCCTTCGGGGGCCGCCGCATTGCCAAGCCCGAGCGGCAGCGCCGTGTCGGCGATCTGCTCGAGCGCATCGGACTGGCGGGCTATGGCGCACGCTGGCCCAAGGACCTGTCCGGCGGCCAGCAGCAGCGCGTGGCGATCGCGCGTGCGCTGATCGGCCATCCCGCGATTCTGCTGCTGGACGAACCGTTCTCCGCACTGGACGCCTTCACCCGGGCCAGCCTGCACGAGCTCCTGTTGGCGTTGTGGCAGGAACTACGGCCGACCATCCTGGTCGTCACGCATGACGTGGACGAGGCGGTGTTCCTGGCCGACCGCGTCGTGGTGATGCGACCGCGTCCCGGGCGGGTGCACGAGGCGATGACGATCGGGCTGCCGAGGCCGCGCAACAAGCTGACATCGGAATACGACATCACGCGACGCAATGTGCTGCGCGCGATAGACCGTTCGCTGGCGGTGGACCGGGCGACAGGTTCGGGGTTCGGCACGGTGTCGCCGTGGGTGTGACGGCTACCTGGCCGCCCGTCCGGAGAGAGGTCAGGCAGGCGTGACAGTCAGCTTCAGGCCGAGCGCACGCACCACGTTCAGAACGGTGCTGAACTCCGGATGGCCGTCAGCCGACAAAGCCTTGTACAGGCTTTGGCGTCCCATGCCGGTGCGCTGCGCGATCTCGGTCATGCCCTTGGCGCGGGCGACGACACCCAGAGCGTGGCTAACCAGTGCCGGATCACCGTCCTCGAAGGCCCCTTCCAGGTAGGCGGCGATGTCCGCGGCGGTTTCGAGGTGATCGGCGGAGTCCCAGGGGATGGTCTTAATCTTCGGCATGGTCTGTTCCTAAAGCGAGCGCGCCAGGACCAGGGCGGTCGAAATATCCCTGTCCTGACTCCCCTTGTCCGAGCCGGGGCCATAATGCCGGGTTTCTGACATTCGAAACCGTTATCACCTATCCGTTTCATCCACTGGCCGGGCAGACGGTGTTGGTGGTTGGTGACTACGAGCATAGCGGCATTCACCACCTGCTTATCCGACAACCGCAAGGCGGATTCTATCAAGTCCCCGATTGGATGTTCGCTCCGTCCGCAAGCACCCTCGCAATTGTCGTCGTTCCACGACTTCCCGTCGGCCAGCTCGTTCTGCTGCGTGGCTTGGTGGATCGTCTCAT
>JANWJK010000229.1 GCA_025452005.1 Acetobacteraceae bacterium
CCCGCCCGGGCAGGGTTGCTACCAGGTCCGGCACCAGACTTCGGTCGGGCGCCACGACGAAGCGGATCATCCGCTCCTTCGGCAGGCGTTCCCGCGTGACGATGCAGCGGCGCAGCGGGCCGGTTTCGGGTTCATCGTCCGCTGTCTGGTCTGCCGGCTCAGTCGTGTTGCGCCTCCTGTGGGGCCGCTTCCTCAGCGAACCAGTGAGCACGGGCGGCCATGATCACGTCGTTGGCGGTGGCCTCGTCCATCGCCTCGGCACCGACGATCTCGATCAGTTCGTCCGACGCCAGGTCGGCGAGGTCATCGAGCGTCTTCACGTCCTTCTCGCCGAGGGCCACCAGCATCGCGGGCGTCAGCACCTCGATGGCGGCGATATCGTCGCTCACCCCGAGCTCGACACGCTTCTCGGTCAGCTCGGTGTCGCGGCGGGCAAGGAACGCCTCGGCCCGGCGGATCAGCTCGGCGGCGATCGATTCGTCGAAGCCCTCGATCGCGGCTACCTCGTCCTCCGGCGTGAAGGCCAGCTCCTCGACCGTCGTGAATCCCTCGGTGACCAGCAGGCCGGCGATGACATCGTCCACATCGAGCGCCTCGACGAACAGCCCGCTGCGCCGGCGGAACTCCTCCTGACGCCGCTCGCTTTCCTCGGCTTCCGTCAGGATGTCGATGTCCCAGCGCGTGAGCTGGCTGGCCAGCCGGACGTTCTGGCCGCGCCGGCCGATGGCGAGCGAGAGCTGCTCGTCCGGCACCACGACCTCGACGCGGCCGGCTTCTTCGTCCATCACCACCTTGGTGACCTCCGCAGGCGCCAACGCATTCACCACGAAAGTGGCGGACTGCGGCGACCACGGGATGATGTCGATCTTTTCGCCTTGCAGCTCCTGCACTACCGCCTGCACGCGCGAGCCACGCATGCCGACGCAGGCACCCACCGGATCGATCGACGAATCGCGGCTGATCACCGCCATCTTGGCGCGGCTGCCGGGATCGCGCGCCACCGCCTTGATCTCGATGATGCCATCGTAGATCTCCGGCACCTCCTGGGCGAACAGCTTGGCCAGGAAGCCTGGATGCGTACGGGAGAGGAAGATCTGCGGCCCGCGCGGTTCGTCGCGCACGTCATAGATGTAGGCGCGCACGCGGTCGCCATTGCGAAAGCTCTCGCGCGGGATCAGTTCGTCGCGGCGCAGCAGCGCCTCGGCGCGGCCGAGTTCTACCATCAGGTTGCCGTACTCGGTGCGCTTGACCACGCCATTGATGATCTCGCCGACGCGGTCCTTGAACTCCTCATACTGCCGCTTGCGCTCGTATTCGCGCACGCGCTGCACGATCACCTGCTTGGCGGTCTGTGCGGCGATGCGGCCGAAATCGATCGGCGGCAGCGGATCGACCAGGTGCTCGCCCAGCTTGATCTCCGGCTGGAACTTGCGCGCGATGTGGACGGGGATCTGGGTTTCCTCGTTCTCCACCGTCTCGACCGCCTCGGTCCAGCGCGAGAGACGGACGTCCCCGGTCTTGCGGTCGATCGTGGCGCGAATGTCCTTCTCGTGGCCGTACTTGGCGCGGCCCGCCTTCTGGATGGCCTGCTCCATGGCTTCCAGGACCTCTTCGCGGTCGATGTTCTTTTCCCGCGCGACGGCGTCGGCGACCAGGAGGAGCTCCGGGCGGGCAATGGCGGTGTCCATTTATGCCTCTCTTCTAAGTTGGTCCGGGTCTAGTTGGTCCGGGCCGGGGCCGCGGTAGCAGCAATCAGCGCGTCGGTCAGCACCAGCTTTGCACGTCTTATGGCGTTCAGGGGAAGCGTGATTTCACTGCCGTCTTCCAGGCGGAGGCGGGCCGAGGCGTCGTCCGCGCCCAGCGCAATGCCAGAGAAGCGCCGGCGGCCGTCGATCGGCGCGGTGGTCTCCGCCCGCGCAAGATGGCCGGCATAGCGGTTCCAGTCCTTGGCGCGCGTCAGCGGACGGTCGATGCCGGCGGAGCTGACTTCCAGCGACCAGGCGCCGGGGATCGGATCCTCCACATCGAGCACGGCGCCAAGGGCGTGACTGATCGCCTCGCAGTCGGCGACGGTGATCTGGCTGCCGTCGGCACGGTCGGCCATCACCTGCACGGTGAGACGTTCGCGGCCGAGGACCGCGACGCGCACGAGCTCGTAACCCATGCCTTCCAGCGTGGGTGAGATGACGGTGGCCAGCCGGGCTTCGAGGCTGACATGGTTTGGTTCGGCTGTGTCCAAAACAAAAAAGGCGGCCGGTCAAGGCCACCCTCCGTAACTCTGCGGAAGATTGATTTGTGCCGGGAGAGATAGAGGGATGTGGCGGAATTTGCAAGGTGGCCGGAAGCTTCTCCGTTGCAGGTCGCGCACGTTCAATCTATGGCTGCCGCGGCGTCGTACCGAGGGTGAACCGGCTTGCCTGTTGTCGCTGCTGCACTGACTGGTCTTGCGGCCGTGTCGTTCGGCCTGTTGCTCCTGGGCGTGGCCGGCGCCGCATTTTCCGTCTGGTCGCTGTTGCGATTGCGCCGGGACTACCTGGCAGCCGAGGCCGCCGAGAGGCTGGAGGCGGTCAATCTGAGCTATGTCGTGAGGAGATATGTCCCCCGGCGGCTTCGATCGCACCGTCGAGCCGAGGAACTGGCGCTTGCCAAGCAGTTCATCGATGCCAGGCGGCCCGGATGGAAGCGATGGGCCATCGCATCTGCCGCGCTCGTGGCGTGTTCCGCCAGTGCCACGGCGTTTCTCGGTTACCGGAACATGCATGCCAAGTCGGAGATCCGGGCTGAAGTGAAGACCCTGCCGAGCGGAGATGCCCTCGCGACGATCCAGGGTGTCTGGGGTTGGCGGGCCGACTTCTTGCAGTCGTGTACTGAGAATCCACAGGTGATCTCGGTGTCATCCGATCACAAGAAGCTGTCTCTGCACTATGCGAAACCGCTTGTGTCCGCGTCACCCCCGCTGAAGGACTTCGACTACGCTGTCGTGTCCGTGCAGCCTGATACCATCGTGCTGTCGGGGCCGCTTTCCGCCGCGCGTTCAAACCTGCGCCCGGCATCGATAACCATCAAGTTCCTTGACGCGAATACGTATACCGCGACCGCGAGCGACCGGCCACTTCAGACGACGGGAGTGATCGAGCGCTGCAAGTGACGCGTTTACCCGAAGGTTAGGGCGCGTCCGGCGGTCCCAGGTTGGCACCTGGCGTCCACATCACGTCGTCCGCGCCGTTGCCGTTCAGAACGCGCGCCAGCACGAACAGATGGTCGGACAGGCGGTTGAGATAGCGCAGCAGCGCCGGCGTCACCGCATCCTCCACCGCCAGGCGCACCACGTCACGCTCCGCCCGCCGGACGATCGTGCGTGCCATATGCGCCTGCGCCGCCCCGACGCTGCCGCCCGGCAGGACGAAGCTGGTGAGCTTCCCCAGCGTGGCATTCATCGTGGCGACCTCTGCCTCCAGTCGTGCCACCGGGACATCGGTCAGGCGCAGCCGGTCACCATCCTTCCCCGGTACCGATAGATCGGCACCGACATCGAACAGATCGTTCTGAATGCGGGCCAGCATCGCATCCACGTGCGGCGTCGCCCGCGTTGCCAGGCGCATCACGCCGATCGCGGCATTCGCTTCATCCACCGCACCAATCGCCGCGATGCGCGCGGCGTCCTTGCGCAGCCGCGCCCCGTCGCCGAGTGAGGTCTCTCCGCCATCCCCGCCGCGCGTCACCACCACGTCGATCCGTACCATCCGGCCCCCCTTACTCGAGCTGGAACACCACGCGCAGCTTCATGTCGAACGGGATCGCACGGCCGTCCTGCACCGCCGGGAGGAAGTGCCAGTCCATCACTGCCTCGCGCGCCGCGCGATCCAACAGCACGAACCCCGAGCTCAGCGCAACGTCCACGCCAACCGGCAGACCATCCGGAGAGACATGGACCAGCAGGATCACCGCTCCCTGCTCGGCGCGGCGTACCGCCTCCCGTGGATAGGCCGGTTCTCGGTTGTGGAACTTTGCGTCGACGCTTGCCGGGACCACGTGCGGGCCGGCGATGACGATCGCGTTGGTCTCGCTGTCAGTGCCGCCGAGGTTGATCTGCGGCGCCTCCTCCACGCGCTGCACCGGAGGCCTGGGTGCAGGTGGCACGCCCGGCGGTGCGCTGGCCGGAGGAGCTGGCGGAACGGGAGGGACAGGCAATGGCAATGCCTCCTCCGGCGTCTCGGTGTCGGGTACAGGCACCGCCGGCGTCGCGGGCTGTATCGGCGGTGCAGGCGCGGCGGCGTCGGGGGTGGGTTCGGGAGGCGCGGCAGTCGGGCCGGTGCCTTGCTGCTCCAACATCACCAGTTCCACCGCGCCCTGGGCATCGGAAGCCTCGCTGGATGATGGAGGGTGTCTGAACCACAACAGCAGGCATGCAAGCAGGGCAGCGTGCAGCAGAAGCGACAGAAGGCCCGCTAGGCGCAGCCTCGACGTCCTGCCGCCATGCCCGCGAAAGCCGGAGTCCCGGGCCATCATGACACCGGTTTCCCGCTCGCGCGGGAGCGGCGAGGGCGAGGACAGCCGCTTCAGCATGGTGGCAGCAGCCGCGGAACGGGATCTGTTCCGAACGGCAAGCCGAACGCCGCCGCCGCCGCCGGCAGCGCCTGGTCGGCAGGCAGGTCGGCGGTGATCCGCCCATCCGCCAGCACCACCACGCGATGTGCATAGCGCAGCGCCAGATCGAGCGCATGCAGCACCACCACCACCGTGCGGCCGGCATCGGCCGCGGAGCGCAACAGCCGCATGATGGCGTGGGATGCGGCGGGGTCGAGGTCGGCGGTGGGTTCGTCCAGCAGCAACATCTCCGGTTCCGTGGCAAAGGCGCGGGCCAGCATGGCACGCCGGGCCTCGCCGCCCGAGATGCGGTCCACGCGCGCCGCGCGCAACGCCTCGATACCGCAAAGCTGCAAAGCCCTGGTTACCGGTGGCGCGGCATTGTCGCGATGCGGGATGCGACCGAGCGCGGCCACTTGCCCCACGGTCAGCCCCCACGCGCAGCGTGCGCCCTGCGGCAACCAGGCGACACGGCGCGGATCGGAGGGGCCGGTTTCCGGCAGCAGGCCGGCGAGTGCGCGAAGCAACGTTGACTTGCCGGCACCATTGGGACCGCACAGGCCGACCAGCTCACCCGGCGCCACCGTCAGGCTGACATCGTGCAGCACGGTCCGCCCGCCCAGTGCCACCGACAAATGCGCCACGCCAATCACGGCACTGCCCGCCGCGCGATGGCCACCAGGAACGGCGCGCCGAGCAGCGCCGTCAGCACGCCGACCGGTGGGGAGGCGGACAGTGGCAGCGCCAATGGCGCCAGCCGCACCAGCATATCGGCACTGAGCAACAGGGCGGCCCCCGCCAACGGTGCAGCAGGCAACAGCGCGCCAGGGCGCTCGCCGAACCAGGGGCGCAGCAGGTGCGGCACCACGAGGCCGATGAAACCGATGGATCCGGCCACCGCCGCGCCCGTGCCCACGGCAAAGGCCGTTCCGACCGCGGCCAGCCGCAATGTGCGTGTGATGGGGACGCCCAGGCTACGCGCGGTGTCCTCGCCGAGGCTGAGCGCATCGAGACCGCGACCGAGCGAGAGCAAGATGGCCGCCCCGAACAGGATCGTCGGCGCCGCCAGCACGACTTGCCAGAGCGGCCGGTCGGCGAGCCCTCCCATCAGCCAGAAGGTGATCTCGGCCAGCGCGAACGGATTGGGCGCCAAGGTCAGCGCCAGCGCCAGCAGCGCCGCTGCGATCGCCGATACCGCGACTCCGGCCAGGATCAGCGACGGTCCGGACGGCGCCCGGCCGGCGAAGCTCAGCAGGAAGGCAGCGCCAACGCCGGCGCCCAGCAGGCCGGCCACCACCAATGCCGGGGGGAAAACGGCCGCCAATCCCCAGTAAAACGCGATTACAGCGCCCAGCCCGGCGGTTCCGGTGATGCCTAACAGGCCGGGATCGGCGAGCGGATTGCGCAGTGCGCCCTGGAGCACCGCGCCCGACAGGCCGAGGCCGCCGCCCACCAGGACACCGAGCAGCGTGCGCGGTACTCGGAGCTGCCAGAGGATCAGCGCATCAGGCGAAGCCAGCGTCGCGTCGCCGATGAACAAGGAAATCGCCGCCAGCACCACGAGCAGCAGCACCAGCCAACGGATCATTGCGCCAGCAGCGTCGCGGCCCGGACGCTGAACGGGCCGGCGCAAATGGTCAGCGCCGGCGGGATCTCACGTCGGGGCAGGGCAGCCAGCGCCGGGTGATCGAGCAGTTCGGTGGCGAGCGAGGGATAGGCGGACGTGGTCGGCAGGACGAGCAGGTCGGGCGGGTGGCGCAAGAGCGCTTCCAGGCCCACGCGCCGGCCGTCCGAGGTGTTGTTCATCCCGACAGCACGCAGCACCGCGTCCATCAGCGTGCCAGGGCCCGCGGTGAGTCCGCGCGGTTCCCAGACCAGGGCGCGCATCGCACGACCCGGATGTGGTAGCATCTCCAACTCGGCATCCATGGCGGCGATCACCGTTTCGCCGCGCCGCTCCACTCCAAGCGCGGCCGCGATCAGGCGTGTCATCTGTCTGATGCCGGCGAAGTCCTGCGGCAAGGCTATTCGCAACAGCGGGATGCGTTCGTCTTGCAGCAGCGCGAGCGTGGTCTGCGCACCGTACGGTGCAGCGAGCACGAGGTCCGGGTGCAGACGCAGCACCGCCTCGGCCGAGGCGCGGACGATCGGCAGGTGCTCGGCCTGCGGCGCGACGAAAGATAGCGCAGGATCGCGTGCGAGCGACGACAGAGCAGCGATCTTTTCGGGCGCCAGCAGCACCAGCATCTGGTCCGTGCACAGATTGAGCGAGACGACACGGTCCGCGGCATGAGCAGCCACCAGCAGAAAATTCATCGCAATGACACAAAGATACAATGCACAGGGAATGCATTTCCCACGGGGGGCTTCGCGTCTTCGCGTCTCTGTGGCGATTTCGTTGCCGGTCACAGCACCGGCACCCCGTGCTGTTTGGCCTTCTCCTCAGGCTCGACATGAATGGTGATCATCAGATGCTGCAGTTCGGTCCGCAGCGTCTCCTCGATGTGGTCGCAGATCGCGTGCGACTCCGCCACCGTCATCGATCCGGGCACAACGAGGTGGAATTCGAGGAACGTCAGCTTGCCCGCGTGGCGCATGCGCAGATCGTGCGCCTCGAGCGCACCGGCGGCGCTTTCGGCCACCAGTTCGCGCACGCGATGCACCACGGCGGGCTGCGGCGCCGCGTCCATCAGGCCGCCCACCGACATCCAGATCATCGCAGAGCCGGACCATAACACATACACGCCCGTCGCCGCGGCGAGGATCGGGTCCAGCACCAGATACCCGGTCAGCACGACCAAGCCGACGCCGATCGCGACACCGACGGAGGTCACCACGTCGGCCAGCAGATGCCGGCCGTCTGCCAGCAGGGCCGGTGAGGGCAGCCGCTTGCCGGTGCGGATCAACAAGGCCGACCAGGCACCATTCAGCACCGTGGCGACCGCGTTCAGTGCGAGCCCCGCGAAAGGCTGTGCGATCGGATGCAGGTCCTGCCAGGTCTCCCAGGCATGGCGGAAGATCGACAACGCGGCGATGACGATCAGCACGCCTTCGATCACGGCCGCGAAGAATTCCACCTTGTCGTGGCCATAGGGATGATTTGCGTCGGGCGGGATGGCGGCGAAGCGCAGCGCACCCAGCGCGATCAGACTGGCGGCGACGTTGACGATGCTTTCCAGCGCATCGGAGTACAGCGCAGCGCTGCCGGTGATCCACCAGGCCACCGCCTTCATGGCCAGCACCAGACAGCCGATCGCGATGCTGCCGGCTGCGATGCGCTCTCCTTGGGTCACCGATGCGAGATAGCAGACGGCGGCCCGTGCGTCACCGACCCCTGTCATCCGCAGCGGTCAGATTGAGGCCGATCAGCCGGTCGAGACTCGACTGATCCGCCATCATCGTCCGCGACGATCCACGCAGCGCGATCGCTCCGCGTTCAATCACCACCGCGTCGCGCGCCAACGACAAGGCGACGTCGGTGTGCTGCTCGACCAGCACGACCGCCGTACCCTCCTCCGCCATCATGCGTCCGATCGCCTCGGCCAGTTCCTCGACGATGATCGGCGCCAGCCCCTCCAACGGTTCGTCGAGTAGCAGCAGCGCGGGATTGGTCGTCAGCGCGCGGGCGATCGCCAGCATCTGCTGCTCGCCGCCCGACAGGTGGCTGCCCATGTTCCGCCGCCGTTCGGCAAGTCGCGGAAACAGCCGGTATACGGCCGGCACGTCCCAGCGGCCGGCCCGCGCCGCGACAGTCAGGTTCTCCTCGACCGTCAACGACGCAAAGATCTCGCGCTCCTGCGCAACCCAGCCGATGCCCAGCCGCGCCCGACGATGCGGCGCCACTCTGCCGATGTCCCGTCCGCGCCAGCGCATGCTTCCTGACACGACACGCGTGAAACCCATGATGGTGAGTAGCAACGTCGTCTTGCCCACGCCGTTACGGCCAAGCACCGCGAGGCTGCCACCCTCGGCCAGTTCCAGCGAGATGCCGTCGAGCACGACCGACTCGCCGTAGCCGGCACGCACATCGTCAAGCGCGAGCAGTGTCTCAGCCATGGCGCGAGCGTCCCAGATAGACCTCGCGCACGCGCTGATCCGCGGCGATCTCGGAGGACGTGCCTTCGACCAGAAGGCGGCCGCCCACCATGACGATGACCCGGCTGGCAAAACGAAAGACCACCTCCATGTCGTGCTCGATGAACAACACCGTGATGTCGGACGACAGGTTGGCGATCGCCTCGAACAGTTCGCCCCCTTGCTGGCGCGGCACGCCGGCCGCAGGCTCATCAAGCAGCAGCACCTTCGGTTTCGTTGCCAGCGCCAGTGCGATCTCCAGCAGCCGCTGCTGACCGTAGGCAAGCTCGCGGGTCGCCCGATAGCAGACCGCGCCGATATTGAGTGAGGCAAGGATATCGTAGGCCTCGTCCACCGCATCGCGGAATCCGACAAGGCGTCGCCACCACACGTTCGCGACGCCAAGTCTTTCGCAGACGGCAAGCGTCACCGCCTCCAGCGGTGAAAGATCGGGAAACAGCGTGTTGATTTGGAACGTGCGTGCCAGGCCTCGCTTGACACGGCTATCCGGTTCGAGCGCGGTGATCGCCTCTTCGCCGAGCAGTATCTCGCCCGAATCCGGCCGCAGCGCGCCGGTGATCAGATTGATCAATGTGGTCTTGCCGGCGCCGTTCGGACCGATCAGCGCGTAGCGCGCACCCTGCGGCAGAGAGATCGCCACGTCCTGCGCGACCACGAGGGAGCCGAAACTCTTGTGCAGTCCGGTTGTGCGCAGCGCGGGAGCGGTCACGATGCACGCGACCGGCGCGGCAACAACGTGGCGAGGCCGCCCAGGATGCCGTTCGGCAGGAACAGCACGACGCCGATCAGCATCAGGCCGATCCAGAAATACCAGTATTGCGGGTTCATACCGGAGAGCCGGTCGCGCGCGACCATGTAGACGATGGCGCCGACGACACCGCCATACAGGCGTCCCGTCCCGCCGATCACCAGGATCACGATCAGCTCCGCCGAGCGCTCGAAGCTCAGGGCGCCCAGCGAGACGAACTGCGTCGTCTGGGCGAGCAGCGCACCGCCGATGCCGGCGATCGTAGCAGCAATCGTATAGATCGTGCGCAGCCGTGCCCGGCTGGGCGCGCCGATCGCCGGCATGCGCCTTTCATTCTCGCGAATGGCGCGCAGGGAAAGACCGAACGGGGAATGCACCAGACGTCGCGCTGCCAGCACGACCGCGAACAGGACCGCCAGGGAATAGGCGTAGGCGGTATAACCATACAGATCGAAGTCGAAGCTGCCGAACAACGGCCACATCGCCACGCCCTGCAAGCCGTCGTTGCCGCCGGTGAGCCAGCTCGCGCGGTTTGCCACTTCGTAGAGCAGCAGGCCGATGCCCAGGGTGATCATGATCAGCGCGAGGTGACGGACACGCACGACGATGTAGCCGGTGAGATGACCGAACAGCCCGGCGGCTGCCCCGCCGATCAGCAGTCCCGAGAAAGGTTCCCCCCAGCCGGCCTTGGCAATCAGCCCGGCGGTGTACGCACCGAGACCGAAATACGCTGCATGGCCGAGCGAGACCAAGCCGGCATAACCCAGGATGAGATCGAGCGACACCGCGAAGATCGCGGTGATGGCGATCTGGCTCGCCAGCGGCAGGTAAGTGGGCACAAGCACGAACGGCAACAGCATCGCGAGCCAGAACGCGACCTCGATCGGCGCCCATCGCTGTTTGGCTGCCAGGTACTGATGAGGATCCGCCACTCCGGCCATGCGTCAGCGCATCGCCAAAGGCACTGAGATCGCTCCAGCAGGTCGGCGGGACGATAAACCCAAGGAACTACCTTCTCCCGAACAAACCCGAGGGCCGCCACAATAAGAGGCTGACCATCACCAGATAGATCAGAAACGCGCCGAGCGTCGGCACGTAGTACTTCCCTGCCGCATCGCTCACGCCCAGCAGGATCGCAGCCAGCAGCGACCCTCGGATCGATCCGAGCCCGCCGACCGCCACCACGATCAGCACGTAGATCAGGTAGGTGAAGGTGAAGTTCGGATCGAGGCCAACGATCTCGATCGCCAGCGCGCCACCCAGTCCCGCCAGACCGCTGCCCAGCGCGAACGTTATGGCGAACACGGTGTCGACATCGACGCCGAGACCCTGCGCCATGCGCTGGTTGTCCACCGCGGCGCGGACCTGGGCGCCGAAGCGCGTGTAGTCCAGTGCTCCGACCAGCAGTCCAGTGACCGCCAGGGCGACCGCGATCAGGAACAGACGGTAGATGCTGAAATTGATTCCCATGAACGTCGCATAGGTGCGCAGATACACCGGCAGGCGCACGGGCTGCTGCATCGTTCCGTAGAACCACGCCGCGGCAGCCACCGAAATGAACGCCAGGCCTATCGTCAGCAGCACCTGCTGAAGGTCACTCGCCCGATACACGCGTCGGAACAGCGTCCGCTCGAAGCCCACGCTGATCACGCCGGCCACCAGGAATGCGCAGGGCAATGTGGCAAAGAACGGCCATCCCAGCCCCATCAGCGATACTGCGACATAGGCGCCGACCATCGCGAAACTGCCATGCGCCAGGTTGACGAAGTTCATCATGCCCAACGTCACCGACAGTCCCACCGACAGCAGGAACAGCAGCATGCCGTAGGCGAAGCCGTCGAACAGGACGCCGACCGCGGGAGCGATCATGCATCACTTCGGCATGCGGCTCTTGACCGGGTCCTTGACGTTTTCGACCTTGTCGAATTCGACATTCGCCACATGCTCGCCGACCTTCTCCGCCCGCCGGATATAGACCGTCTGCACGACGTCACGGGTCTCCGGGTCGATGGACATCGGACCGCGAGGGCTCTCCCACGTCATACCCTTGGCGGCATCGATCAGGTCCTGACCGTCAGCCTTGCCACCGGTCTTTTCGAGCGCCGCGTAGATCAGGCGCATGCCGTCATAGCCGCCGATCGAGTAGATGTCGGGATTGCGTCCGAACGCCTTGTTGTAGGCGGCGACGAACTCACGGTTCATCGGCGAATTATGATTGTAGTCGTAGTGGAATGCCGTAACGATACCAACCGCGTCATCGCCCATGCTCTTCAACGCATCCTCGGAGGTGATCTCACCCTGTCCGAATATCTTGGTATCCTTGGGCGTGATGCCACGGCTGGCCAGCGCCTTGCCGATTGCCGCGGGCTGGGTGCCGCCTGGTACGAATATGAAGATCCCCTCGGGGTTGGCGTCCTTGGCGCGCTGCACAAACGCGGAAAAGTCCGGGTTCGCCACGGGGACCCGCACCGAGCCTACGACCTTGCCGCCGGCCGCCTCGAACGCACGCTGGAACGAGGCCTCGGCATCCAGCCCCGGGCCGTAGTCGGATACCAATGTATATACAGTCTTGACGCCGCTCTTGGCGACCCAGTTGCCGAACGCCTCGTCGATCTGCGGCACCGTGACCGACGTGCGCGCCAGGTACGGCGACTTCGTCGTGATGATCGAGGTGGCGGCGTTCATCACCACCATGAATTTCTTCGCCTGCGCCGACACTTCCGCGGCCGCCAGCGCATTCGGCGTCAGCGCAAAGCCTGCCAGGATGTCCACGTTGTCGCGCACCACGAGTTCCTGCGCCAGCCGCTTGGCCACTTCGGGAGCGATGCCGCCGACATCCTTGCGGATCACCTCGATCTTCTTACCGGCGACCATGTCGCCGTGCTGCTGCATGTAGAGCTTGATGCCGTCGTCAAGCTGCACCCCGGTATCGGCGAACTGCCCGGAAAACGGCAGGATCACCCCGATCTTTATTGTCTGCTGTGCCTGCCCGCTGGTGGGGCCGGCAAGCAGTGCCAGGAAGCCAAGGCACAGCGTCATCGCGCGCAGCATGAATGCCCCCATTGTCATTCGGTCTTCGTAGCGGAAAAGCATAGGGATCGGCAATCGGCGGGGTCAATCACGCCGCGGCGACCAGGACCCGCTGTATCACCCTCTTGCGGGATCTGCTCCTACTGCCGGCGCCAGCATCCGGTGATGGCGTACCCGGATCGGCAGCAGCACAAACAACGCCAGCAGCACCACCAGTATGTTCATCCCGGCGGCCACCAGGAACACCGCCTCCCACGAACCGGTCGCGTTCTTCAGCAAATTGGCGAACGGCACCAGGAAGGCCGAAGTGCCCTTGGCGGTATACAGCATCATCGAATTGGCTGTGGCGAATTTGGTACCGAACAGGTCGGTGCAGGTGGACGGGAACAGGCTGAAAATCTCGCCCCAGGTGAAGAATATCAGCGCGGCGCAAACCACGAATGTCCAAGGACTGGAGCCGAACAGTGCCAGCAGCCAGTAGCTCAGCGCGCCGAGTGTGAACGCCAGCGCCATGGTATATTCGCGGCCGATCCGGTCGGACACGGCCCCGAAGAATGGGCGCGCCAACCCGTTCATGACGTTGTCCACTACCAGCGCGACACTCAGCGTTGTCGCCCCGAGCAGTATCACGGTGTTCGACAGGCCGAAGTCCTTGGCGATGGGCGCGAGCTGCGCTGTGGCCATCAGGCCGCTCGACGAGACCAGGACGAACATGAAATACAGCAGCCAGAATGCCGGCGAGCGCAGCACCTCCATGCTGGTATGGCTGCGCGTCGATTGCGGCACGGCGGCATTGCTGGCCGTGGGCAGCACAGCGCCCGGCATCGGTCCGCGCAGCGTTTGCCCCACGAACAGCAATATGACGCCCTGCAGCACGCCGAACCACAGGAAGGCCGAGGCATAGCCGTAGGTGTCGATCACCAGCCTGATTGGAATCACGGTGAGTGCCGCGCCGGCACCGAAACCCGCGGCAGTGAGCCCGACGGCGAGGCCGCGCCGATCAGGGAACCACTTCACCGCATTGCCGACGCAGGTGGCGTAGATCGCGCCGGCGCCGGTGCCGGAAATCGCTGCGCCGACATACAGCATCTCGATCGAGCCGGCGTAGGCATTGATCACCCAGGCGACACCGACCAGTACACCGCCGAAGGTGACCATCAGGCGTGGACCGATGCGCGGTCCGAGACGGTCGACGATGTAGCCCTCGATCGGGGTCAGCCAGGTTTCTGTGGCAATGAAGATGCTGAATGCGATCTGGATTTCGGCGATGCTCCAGCCATGCGCCTGGTGCATCGGATCGACGAACAAGGTCCAGGCGTATTGCAGGTTGGCGATCAGCACCATGCACAGCACGCCGAACCAGAGCTGCACCCATCGGTTTCCGGACATCAGGGGTCTCCCCGTGTTACCTGACAATTGTTAAATTCTTACCCGTGCTTGAGGCGCAACGGTTCGGCCGTCCGACTAGGCGTCTGGGTCGTGAGATGCAAGTGGCCGAACGGCGATCAGGTCTTCTCGAAGTCGATCCGCTCGACCACCGGGAGGCGCTGCAGGTAGCGACGCAGGCAGTCGAGCCCGAGTTCGACTGCGCCCAGCCGCACCCACTCTCGACCGCCCAATATGCGCGAGCGCCTGAAGGCAACTTCTTCCGCAGTGGCAATTGCGATCCATATGGTGCCGCCGAAATCGATCCGATCGGCCCCCTCGTCAAGGTCGATCAGTACCACCAATGCGTGGGTCGCGCCGGTGTGAGCGCGCGCGGCGTGCGCCACCGACTCGGTGGTCTCCTGGGTGAGATCGTCCGCAAGCGTGAAGCCCTGGATGTCGAGCGCCTTGTGCAGTGCGGTACGGTCGCGCACGGTGACGCCGGCACGCAGCACATGCTCCGCGCCCGGCAGATGACCGACACGCGCTGCGATCTGACCGCTGGTGAAGGTCTCGACCAGGGCCAGCGTCGCGCCCTGGCGCGTCAGTTCGGCCAGCACCACGCCTTCCAGCGTCTGGTCGTCCTCGGCCATGATGAAATTGCCGAGCCGCTTGCGCACCTCCGCCTGCACCGGTTCCAGCCTGCGCCGGACATCGTCCATGTCGGTGCCGCGTACCGTCAGCTTGGTCTCGAGCTGCGGATAGTGCGCGCGAAAGCCGAGTTTGATGCTGCCGTCGGGCGCCAGGTCCCCGACGCCGGTGAGCAGCGCATCGACATGCGATTCGCCCAGGCCATAGGAGTGGAACCGCTTCAGATGGATGGTTGCGGGCGCGCCGCCGCGGGCGAGCAGGCGCGGAACCACCTGCTCCTCCAGCATGCGGCGCAGTTCGCGCGGTACGCCCGGGGTGAAGAAGAAGCGCGCGCGGCCAATGTCGAGTGCGAAGCCGCAGGCGGTGCCGATCGGGTTGTCAATGACCTCGGCGGTGGCGGGCAGCATCGCCTGCTTGCGGTTGTTCGGCGGCATGATGCGGCTGCGCTTGGTGAAGAAGGACTCCATCTTCTCCAACCACTCCTCGTTCAGCACGAGGTCGACGCCGGCCGCCTGTGCCGCTACCTCCTGCGACAGGTCGTCGACGGTGGGGCCGAGCCCGCCGTTCACGATCACCGCATCGGCGCGTTGCGCGGCGTGGCGGAATGCGTCGAGCAGGCTTTCGCGGTCATCGCCGACGGTGGTGCCCCAGTGGACCGACAGGCCGACGTCCTCGAGCTTCTGGCTCATGTAGCTGAAGTTGGTGTTGACGATCTTGCCGGTAAGGACTTCGTCTCCCGTGCAGATGATCTCGATGCGCATGGCGGTTCCTGTGGACGGCGTTGGCAGCATCCTGGCCGTTATTGCGGCGGCACGTCCAGAGGGTGAGCGGCGTTCGCGACAGGCGTGTTCACGCGAGATATCCGTGGCCAAGTCGACACGGTTCCTAATATTTGGTACCAACTCCGCGTTATAAACCTCGGATCACGCAATGGGTTATTGCAAGTCCATGGCATCCTGCCGTATGTCGTGGAACAGTCGATAGGAGGGAGCCCATGCGTCGCCTGTTGTCCAGCCTCGCCGCCCTGTCGCTGCTGGCCGCCCAGCACGCGCAGGCCCAGCTCGATTGCCTGCAACCGCACGAGCGGTCAGCCGTCGAGGTGGCGGCATTGCGCAGCGAACTCATGGTGCTGGCGACCGGCTGCCATCAGGACGACCGTTACAACGCCTTCATCCGCAAATACCAGGCCGACCTGATGGGCAACGAGAAGGCGGTCGGCGACGTGTTCAAGCGCATGTACGGCAAGCGTGGGCAGCTGGAGCACGACCGGTTCACCACCGACCTCGCCAACGGCGAGTCATCAGCCGGGATGCACCTCGGCAACGATTTCTGCGGCCGCAACAGCCTGCTGTTCACCGAGGTGATGGCGCTGCGCAGTGCGTCCGACCTGCCCGCCTATGCCGCGGGCAAGGATCTGGTGCCGACAACCATAGATGTGTGTCCGCAGGTCGCGCAGGCGCCGGCGCGCAAGCAGGCCGCCACCGCGAAGCACCGCTAAAATCACGGCGCCACGGTTGCCGTCACGCGGATCGTCGCGTCGCCCGGGAGCAGACGCACGCTGAAAGCGTCGCCGCCGGCGTAGCGTGTGGCCGGCGTGTAATCGATCCGCGTGTCGTTGCCGACCGTGTGGATCAGCACCTTGCCATGCTGCGGCGCGGCGGCGAGGAGGCCGGCGTCGAACGGCCGGCCGTTTTTGTTGACGGTGATCGCGCTCCAGCCGCCGTCGTTGCCGAGCTTGATCGCGGCATCGATCGTCTGCCCCGCGGCAACGGTGACGGGCGGGGCGGTGCAGGCCTTCGCCGCACCGGTCATGTCGGCGGAATACACCCGCGCCGCGGGACCGGCCGGCGGCCGCTCGGCGCAGGCCTGGAGCAGCAATGCCGTTGCCGCGATCGCGTGGATTCGCAGATACTGAGTCATCGGCTGCTTGCCCCTTCGTTGGCTTCGACACCCCATGATGTAGCGCAATAACGGTGGCGCAAGGCAAGATCATGGCCGCCCCGCGGGGCATGTGCGAGGCTACACCGAAAAGTACTTCGCGCCCGGATTGAGTACGACGACCGCGCTGGTCGACTGCTCCGGATGCAGTTGGAACTCCTCGGACAACGAGACGCCGATCCGTTCCGCGCCGAGTAACGACAGGATCGGCGCCTGATCCTCCAACCGCGGACACGCCGGATAGCCGAACGAATAGCGCGAACCACGATAACCCTGGGACAGCATCTTCTCCATGTCGCGCTCGTCCTCGCCGGCGAACCCGAGTTCGGCGCGAACGCGCTTGTGGACGTATTCGGCCATCGCCTCCGCCATCTCCACCGAAAGGCCGTGCAGATAGAGATAGTCCTGGTAGCGGTTGTCCTCGAACCAGGCGCGCGCGAAATCCGATGCCTTCTGCCCGACCGTGACGATCTGCAAAGCGATCACGTCGCGTTCAGCGTCATCGACGTCGCGGAAGAAGTCGGCGATGCATTCACCATCCTCCTTCGGCTGGCGCGGCAAGGTGAAGCGGGCAACCTCGGTGCTGCCGTCCTGGTCGAAGATGACCAGGTCGTTGCCCTGTCCCGCGGCAAGCCAATAGCCGTAGGCTGCCTGCGGCTTGAGGATACCCTCTGCCTCGCACAGCGCCAGCATGCGCCGCATCACCGGACGCAACTCCTGCTTCGCCCAGCCGAGGAAATCGTCCAACGAGCGGCCCTGCTTCCGGAAGCCCCACTGGAACTGGTACAGGCTGCGCTCATTGATGAACGGCACGATCGCCTTGGGCGCCGCTTCGATCAGGCGCGCGCCCCAGAACGGCGGCGCTGCCACCGGCACGTCGCGCGTCAGGCGCCGGCGGCGCGCCTGCACCGCGCCGACATCCACCGGACGGAACGCGCCGATCAGGAGGAGTGCGGCGAACGAGACGACGAGCAGGACGACCGACACCGCGGCCGCGCCGGCCGGGTCGCCGCTCTCGATCCGACCGAAGATGTAGACGGACGCCACCTCGGTCTTGAAGGGCAGGTTCCCCGAGATCAGC
>JANWJK010000230.1 GCA_025452005.1 Acetobacteraceae bacterium
CACAAGCTCGCTGCCTCGTCGCTGCCCGAGCGGCTCCACGCATCGCCGCTTGCATCGTCACACCACGGTCGCCGCGCGCTGGATCGCGCAGGAAGCGTCCTGGCCGGCGCCGCCCGGCGACGGTTCATCGAGCGCGCCGCCCGATCCCTGACCGCGGCCGCCGTGGCGCCGTCGCAGCTTTCCACCGCGACGGCTCTGGACCGCTGCCGTTCGCGCATGCTGGAACGGCTGGACGCCCTGCGGCGCAATCCCCGCCATCCGGCAGCTTCCACCTTGCGTCCCCCGGGCAGTTCCGCGTACCACGGCTGATCGCCGCGCCAGGCGGTCTCCGCCGCCACCGCTCTCACGGAGCGTCTGCCGCCTATGTTCCGGTATCCCGACAACGCGAACCACGATCTGCTGGAGCGCATTCCGCTCAGTGCCGGTGTCGTGCTGGATGTGGGCTGCAACACCGGTGCGCTTGGCGCCGCCTATCGCCGGTTCAATCCGCGCGCACGGCTGCTCGGCATCGAAAAGGATCCCGTGGCCGCGGAGCGGGCGTCGCACCGGCTCGACCAGGTGGCGGTGGTGGACGTCGAGGAGAACCCGCTGCCGTTCACGCTGGACCGCCCGATCGACTGCATCGTGTACGGCGACATCATCGAGCACCTGCGCGACCCATGGGCCGTGCTCCGCCAGCAGGCAGAGGCCCTGAGCGACGATGGGACCATGCTGATCTGCGTGCCGAACATGCAGCACTGGAGCTTCGCCGACCGGCTGCTGCGCGGCACCTGGAAATACGAGCCGTCCGGCCTGCTGGACGAGACGCATCTACGTTGGTTCAGCCTCGAGACGGTGCGCGAGGGCCTGGAAGCGGCCGGTCTGGTGCCGCACGATGTCGCGCCGCGCACGTTCGACGCCGCCAAGGCTCAGGAATTCGCCAGCATGATCGCTCCGGCGCTGACCAGGCTCGGCGTGGACCCATCGGCCTACGCGCAGCGTGCGGCGCCGCTGCAATATGTCTGGCGCGTCCTGAAACGGCCGCGGCCGCTGATCTCGATCGCCGCGAACATGCTCCAGCCGATCGGCGGCGTGTCGCATGTGCGCGTCGTGTATCCGCTCCAGGCGATGCGCAGCGATCCGACGGTGCTGACGCATTTTTCGGCGAGCGGCGAGATCAAGCCGCCGGGCGGCGAGATGCCGCGCGTCTTCGTGCTGCACCGGCCGGCGCTGTCGGGCGATCGGGGGGCGGCGGTGATCCGCAAACTCCTGTCGGCCGGCTGGATGATCGTGACGGAGTTCGACGACCACCCCGATCACTTCGGCATGCTCGAGGCCGAGGATCAGCTGGCGTTCCGCGGCGTGCACGCGGTGCAGACCAGCACACCGGCACTTGCGGCGGTGCTGCGCACGCGCAACCCCGAGGTGATGGTGTTCCCGAACGCGATCCGCGCGCTGCCGGAGGTGCGCAATTTTCTCGACCCAGAGGCGCTGACGCTGTTCTTCGGGGCGCTGAACCGCGAGCGCGACTGGGGACCGCTGATGCCCGTGCTGAACGAGGTGGCGGAGAAGGCGGGCGAGCGGCTGCGCTTCTCGGTGGTGCACGATCAGGCCTTCTTCGACGCGCTGCACACGCCCCACAAGCAGTTCACGCCGACCTGCGACTACGACACGTATCTTGGACTGCTCGGCGAGTGCGAGATTTCGTTCATGCCGTTGGGCGACACGCCGTTCAACCGGGCCAAGTCGGACCTGAAGTTCATCGAGGCGGGTGCCTGCCGCGTGGCGTCGGTGGCGAGCCATATCGTGTATGCCGACAGCATCGAGGACGGCCGCACGGGTCTCTTGTTCCACAACGCCGACGAGCTGCGCGACAGGCTGCTGCGCCTTGCGGCGATGCCGGAGCTGGCGCGCGGTCTGGGCGACGCCGCGCGCCACCATATCGCGGGCGAGCGCATGCTCGCCTACCAGGTGGCGCCGCGGATCGCATGGTACCGCTCGCTGTGGGCGCGGCGGGCGGAACTGAACGGCGCGCTGCACGCACGGCTGACGAATGTGCCGGAGTTCACGGCCGGCGCGGCGGCCGAGGTCGGCACGCTAACGTAGCAGCGTCGTCCGCCGGCAATCATCTCTCGCCTGCAACGGCGACGGCCAGCTATGCTGCCGGCGCGAAGTGTCTGTTGGATTTGCGGGATGCGCCTCCGGAGCGGAACCGGCCTTGGCCAGCGCGTGCTGCTGGTCGCACTGACCCTGTACGCCCTGGCAATGATCGTGCCGGACCTTTACCGGATCGTGCGCCCGCTAGGCTCGTTCGGCCTGGCGGCGAATGCCGACGGACTGATCTACGACGTGCGCGGCCCGTTCTCCGCCGAGGCCGGGTCGCCGGCGTGGCAGGCCGGTATCCGGCCGGGCGACCGGCTCGACCTCGCCGGCATGCGCTGCATCCCGGTGGATACCGATCTCTGCGCAAGCCTGCTGGCACTGTGGGGTGGCCTCAACTATGTCATGCCCGGCCGCACGGCGACCCTGCTACTCGCCGCCGCCGATCGCCCGGCGCGGGAGGTGCCGCTGGCGGCACGGCAGCGCCCGGCCAGCCGGACGCTCAATCTCATGCTGCTGCTCGACCAGACCGCCGGTATCCTTTTCGTACTCGGCGCGGCGTGGCTGGTGTGGATCCGGCCGGGCGGCATGACCTGGGGCTTCTTCGCCTACGCCATCGAGTTCAATCCCGGCCAGGCGTTCCAGTTCTATGCCTGGCTGCAACAGTGGCCGGCGGCACTGCTGGCGCAGGGGATCGCCTCGTGTGTCACTCAGGCCGCCGCCTACACCGGTTTCCTGCTGTTCGCGCTGCGCGTGCCAAACGACATGACCGAACGCCGCTGGCGCCATGTCGTGCGCGCATTGCCGGTGCTGACGGCCGTGTTCCTGGCGGTGGAGTTTTCCAGCCTCGGTGGCGTGTTCGGCCATCCATCCGAAACCGCTATGCAGGCGGCAATCCTGATCGGCTTCGCCGTCGCTGTCGCTGCGTTCGGCATCCTGCTCGCACGCCGCAAGGACCTGGCACCGCGCGACTACCAACGGGTCCGCTGGGTCATCTGGGGATGCCTCATCGGGCTGCCAGCCTATCTGCTGGCCGAACTCTCCCAGGTGACATCGCTGCCCAGCAGCCTGCTGGGCACGGTCGAGATCCCCGAGGACATGTTCGGCCTGATCTACCTGGTCAACGGCGTCCTTTGCCTGTTCGTGGTTGAAGCCGTGCGGCACCCGACGGTGGTCAGCGTATCGATCCCGCTGCGCCGTGCCACGGTGCTCGGCCTCCTGCTCAGCGTGCCGGCGCTGTTTCTCCACCAGAAGATCGAGGTGATTGACGAGTTCATACGCCTGCCGGAGTGGGCCTGGATCGCGGTCGCCTCGGGCCTTCTGTTCATCGTCTCCCGGCTGCACGAACTCGCAGTCCGGCTCGCGGACGGACTGTTCGACGCCGAGTTCCGTCGCGCCGAGAGGCAGCTCGATGCGGTCGGCCGGTCGGTCCAGGAAGCGACAAGCCTGGCCGATATCGAGCGGCTCCTGGTGGACGCGCCGGTACGCTCGCTGGGCCTTGCCTCGGCGGCCGTATTCCGCGAGCGAGACGGCATCTTCCGCCGCCAGGTCAGCATCGGATGGGATGCCGCGGACGCCGACACGCTGCACGCCACGGCCCCCCTGCTCGCGGCACGCTTCGGCGGTGTGCCGTTCTCGCTCGATGCGAGCGGTGCGGCAGGCGCAGGGCTTCCAGCTGGCGTCGCGCGACCGTTGCTCGGCGTACCGGTGGGAAATGCGCGGCGGTGCGTTGCCGTCGTGCTGTACGGCGGCCACGCTATAGGGACGGACCTCTCCGGCAACGAACGGAACCTGCTCGCCGGTCTGGCGCGCCACGCGGCGATCGCCTACGCGCACGTGGAGAGCGAAACGCTGCACGAGCGGATCTCCGTGCTGCAAGGCCAGCTCGCGCAGGCCACGGCGGTTGCGTAGCTGTTCACGCGCCAAAGTCGGAGGCGATGATCAAGGCCGGACGGCTGTTCGTTGGCGTGATCGGTTCCCACGGTGACAAAGTGCACCTCCGGGCCTCAATTCGGTCCATCGATGACATCGCGGCCCATGCGGCGTAAGCGCGGCGCACCGCAGTCACATGTCGGTGTCGATTTACTCTGAACCACCGCAGGCCTTGCGATGCGTCCGTCTTCGTCGGTGGGTAGCAAAGGAAGATTATTCACAGATACCGGACGATGCACGCGGATGGCGTCCGTGCCGTGGCCCGGCCTGTGGCTCAATGTCGCACCGAAACATCTGCGGCTAATCGGGTGAATGGCCGTAGTTCGGGTTGTCCTGTCATTGCGAGGAGCGCAGCGACGCGGCAATCTCCATGGGGATTGCTTCGCTTCGCTCGCAATGACAGCGTGAACGGCGGCGCGCGAGATACTCGCGTGTTCACCCGTGTGCCTTGAAATATCTGCGTGTTTTGCGTGCATCCGCTTGCATCTGCGTTGAATTCTTTCTTTGCTGCGGCGCCGCCACAGCCGCTGATGGTATGAAATTATTCCTTGACAACGCCTCCGCTTTGTGTTCTTGGTCTGTTCCTGTCCATGTCCGCCGCCCTCCAACTTCCCCCCCCACCCCCGGAGCCCGATCCGCCCCGGGACGCCGCCGACCCCTCCGACCAACCGGAACCCGGATGCGCCCCGGCTCCTCAGCGATCGCCCGCACCCACCACCGGCCCGCCCTGAAGCCAACCCCAGAGTCCAGACCGCCCCCAGGCCTGACGGATGCGGCTGACGCCCCATTCGTGGCGCGGGCTGCTTGCCAGCGGACTTGGTCGATGCACAACCTTGGCTGCCATCAACTCGGGAGCCTCAGGGTGGTCCGACAGCACGACAGCATCCGCGTCGGTATCGGCGGCTGGACGTTCGAACCGTGGCGCGGGTCGTTCTATCCGTCCGGCCTGCCGCAGAGGCGCGAACTGGAATTCGCCAGCCGCCGGCTGACCTCGATCGAGGTCAACGGCACCTACTATGGCGCGCAGAAGCCGGAGAGCTTCATTCGCTGGCGGGAGGAAACGCCTGACGGGTTCGTGTTTTCACTCAAGGGGCCGCGCTTCACGACCAACCGCCGCGCGCTGGCGGAAGCGGGCGCCTCGATCGAGCGCTTCCTGACGGGCGGTGTGCTGGAGCTCAAGGAGAAGCTCGGACCCATCAACTGGCAGATGTTGCCGACCAAGCAGTTCGACGCGGAGGACTTCGAGGCGTTCCTCAAGCTGCTACCGCCGCAGGTAGACGGACGCAGGCTGCGCCACGTGG
This sequence comes from Acetobacteraceae bacterium, assembly GCA_025452005.1. GTDB lineage: Bacteria > Pseudomonadota > Alphaproteobacteria > Acetobacterales > Acetobacteraceae > JAMXLO01. Next base: position 5,313 of record JANWJK010000230.1, read on the forward strand.
TCGAGGTCCGCCATCCCAGCTTCGTGCGTCCCGACTTTGTCGCGCTGCTGCGCGCCTATGGCGTCGCTGCCGTCGTCGCCGATCACGCGACGCATCCGCAGTTGCCCGATCCAACCGCGCCGTTCGTCTATGTGCGGCTGCAATGCTCGTCGGAGCGGGAGGAGACGGGGTATCCGCCGGCGGCGCTCGCGTTATGGACCAAGCGTGCGCGTGCCTGGGCGAGCGGCAAGGTCCCGGATGACCTGCCGCTGATTGCCCCGCCGGAGCGCAAGCCGCCGCGATCGCGCGAAGTGTTCATCTACCTGATCAGCGGATTCAAGCCGAAGGCACCGGTTGCGGCGATGGCGCTGATCGAGCGGTTGTCGGCGAGCGATTGAAGGGGCGGACGAGCAACCGATAGGGCTGCGCAGGCATGCACGATCGACCGAACCCTGCGCGCGATCGCCGACATCTGCCGCCGCTTCGGCGTACGGCGACTGGAGGTGTTCGGCTCGGCCGCGCGCGCGACCGACTTTCACCCGGGCTCAAGCGACGCCGATTTTCTGGTAGAGTTCGTGCCCAGTAACGGTCTGCCTTTCCTCCGCCGGTTCTTCGGCCTGGAAGCAGCCCTGTCGCAACTGCCGGGCCGCCGCATCGATCTGGTGGAACCTGGCGCGGTGCGGAACCCGTATGTCAGGGCCAGCATCGATCGGGCGCGCGAGGTCGTTTATGGAGCGTGACGCTCGAAGCTATTTGCGGGACATACAGGAATCAGCGAACGCCATCGCCCGGCGCCGGATTGGCATCTCGTGGTAAAGCGGCGGCGCCATCCGCTGACTGAAACGCCATGCACGACCTGATCGAGCAACACCGCGCCGCCATCGCCCTTCTGTGCCGCCACCATGCGGTGCACCGGCTGGCGGTGTTCGGCTCCGCAGCACGCGGCACCGACTTCGATCCTGATCGCAGCGACGCCGATTTCCTGGTGGAATCCGAGCCGGCAAGCGGCCTCGTCGCGCTGGAGCGGCATCTGGGCCTGGCCGAGTGTTTGGAGCGTCCCGTCGATCTGGTGGAGCGTGACGCGGTCGAAGAGAGCCGCAACTACATTCGTCGTCGCCAGATTCTCGCGGACGCGCTGGAGCAAGCGGTCGATGCTTTGGTGACAGCACTGTCGTTCTACACCGACGACGGACGGAAACTGCCAGCACCGTCACCAAGCCGAGGACGTCCTATCGTGGCGGTTCCCGCGCTGATCGCGGCCAAGCTGGCACTGCATGAGGCGATGCTGAGTGGCGGCGTGTCCAATGTCGAACTGGCGCGGCGCCTCGGCACTGACGAGAAGGCGGTGCGCCGCCTGCGCGATCCGCTGCACGGAAGCAGGATCGAGGCCGTTGAGGCGGCGCTGCGGGCGTTGGGCAAGCGGCTGGAGGTTTCCGTGCGGGCAATGGCGTAGCCGGCCAAAGCCTCTCGAAGCCACGGCTACACATTACGCCTGCTTCAGCTCGATCAGGCTGCGCCTGATCTTCCTCCCCCGCTCCACCATGTCCTCGATATACCCCGCGTCCCCCCAGCGGACCGCGCGCGACATCGCCTGGGCGTCCTCGACGAAGCGAGCGAGCATCTCCAGCAGCGCCTCCCGGTTGTTCAGGAAGATGTCGCGCCACATCACCGGATCGCTCGCGGCGATCCGGGTGAAGTCGCGGAACCCCGAGGCGGCGAACCGCAGGACCTCCTGGCGGCTCTCGTCGGCCAGGTCGTCGGCGGTGCCGCAGATGGTGAAGGCGATCAGGTGCGGCAGGTGCGAGACGATGGCCAACACCCGGTCGTGATGGCCCGGCTCCATCCGCTGCACCATCGACCCGCAGCGGCGCCAGAACTCCTCCACCTTTGCCACCGCGGCCTCGTCCGCGCCGGGCGGCGGCGTCAGCAGCGTCCAACGGCCTTCGAACAGCGTGGTAAAGCCGGCGTCGGGCCCGGAGTATTCGGTCCCCGCCACCGGGTGCGCCGGCACGAAATGCACGCCCGCCGGCACCAGTGGCCCCACATCGCGGATCACCGACTGCTTGGTGGACCCTACGTCGGTCAGCACAGCCCCTGCCGCCAGATGCGGCGCGATCGCGGCGGCAATGTCGGCGAACGCGCCCACCGGCGCACACAGCATCACGCAGTCGGCGCCGGCCACCGCGCGTGCCGGGTCCGGTTCGATCCGGTCGGCGAAGCCCAGTTCGCGCGCCCGCTCCAGCGTCTTCGCGGTGCGCGCGGTCACCACGACTTCGGCCGCCAGGTCGCCGCGTTCGCGCGCGATACGCGCGACGGAGCTGCCGATGAGGCCGATGCCGATCAGCGCAAGGCGGCGGAACAGCGGTTCAGCCACCCCGCATGAACTCCGTCAGCGTGGCGATGACGATCTCCACCTCTTCCGGGGTACCGACGGTGATGCGCAGGCAATGCGGCAGGCCGTAGCCGCCGACCGGGCGGGCGATCACGCCGCGCGTGCGCAGGAAGGCATCGGCCGCGTTGGCGCGCTCCGGCACAGCGAAGTCGGCCAGCACGAAATTGCCCTCGGACGGCCAGACCTTGATCCCGGCCGCCGTCAGTCCCGCCGTAAGCTTCGGCCGGTACTCGGCATTGTGCGCGCGGCCCTTCTCCACCCAGCCCGGCTCGGCCAGTGCCGCGATCGCAGCCGCCTGCGCCGCGATAGACACGTTGAACGGCGAACGCACCCGGTTGAACACGTCGATCACCGCCGGCGGCGCGTAGGCCCAGCCGATCCGCATACCGCCCAGCCCGAAGATCTTGGAGAACGTCCGCAGCATCACGGTGTTGTCGGCCGCATCGACCAGCCGGATGCCGGGATCGTAGTCCGGCCGCTCGACGTACTCGGCATAGGCGGCATCGAGCACCAGCAGTACCTCGGGCGGCAGGCCGGCGCGCAGCCGCGCCACCTCGGCATACGGCACCATGCTGCCGGTCGGGTTGTTCGGGTTCGCGAGGAACACCAGCCGCGTCGCGGGCGACACCGCCGCCAGCATCGCATCGACATCGGCCGTCAGGTCGCGCTCCGGTGTCTTGATCACCCGGCTGCCGGCGTAGGTCCCGGCGATGTGATAGATGGCGAACCCGTGGGCGCTCATGATGATATCGCGGCCCTGCCCGCCATAGGCGAGGCAGAGCTGATAGATCAGGTCATCCGATCCAGCCCCACAGACGATCCGCGCCGGATCCAGCCTGAACCGCGCGCCGATCGCCCGCCGCAGCTCGGTCGCGTCGCCGTCGGGGTAGCGGTGCAGTTCCTCGGACGTCCGGCGATACGCCTCCTGAGCGCCAGGCGGAACGCCGAATGCACCCTCGTTGGATGACAGCTTCAGCACCCGGTTGACCCCAGGGATCGTCGACTCGCCGCCGATATACGGGGATATGTCGAGGACCTCGGGCCGTGGACGCGGCGCTGTCATGCGGGGTCTCCGGTTTCCGGTATCGCGTAGGCGCCAAGCACCACCGGTCGCCGGAGCGCCGCATCCAGCCCAGCCAGCCGTGGGTCGCCCTCGGTCAGAAAGCCGTCGACCTCGACCAGCGCGTGGGCCACCCCATGGTCGCGGCGCTGGATCATGGCCTCCGGCGCAAGGCCGGCGGCGGTCAGCGCCGCGGTCAGCCGCGCCCGGCTGACATCCAGGTCGAACTCCAGCCCGAGCAGCGAGCGGTCGCCGTCCGAGGCATCCGGCTCGGTGGTGGCGATCACCAGCGCCTGGACGACAGGCGCACCCTCCGGCCGCGGCGCCCAGAACGGCAGCCGGCCCACCACGTGCACGCGCGGCTCGTCGCGTTGCAGCAGCGCGGTCCACCACGCGTCGCGGGCATTATCGGTCTCCGCCGGCGCCGGCAGCACCGCCACCTCCGCGGTGCCGCGGCTGACCTCTGCCATCGCCTGCGCCGGGCTGCCATAGGCATGCAGCGGCGTCAGTGCGCCGAAGTGCTCGCGCGCCGCCTGGGTGAAGGCCGCGTCGCCATGCGGCTCGCACACCGCCACCGCGAACGGCCCCTGCATGGCGGTCGTGCCGGCGAGCAACTCGCGCCAGATGCGGACCAGCGTCTGCGGCGGCAGCTCGCCATGGTGGCGATGCAGCAGGCGGCGGATGATCGTGGCCTCACGTCCGGGCCGATACGCGCTGCGCTTGCCAGACCTGGCAACCTGCTCCACGACGCGCGCGCGCCGCATCAAGAGGCCGTGCAGCGTGTCGTCGATCCCGTCCAGCTCGGCGCGCAATGCGGCGAGACCGCCAGGCCAGTCGTCCTGCGGGGGCGGTTCCTCAGCCGAAGCGGCAGGAGCGGGCGGCGTGTCTAACGGGGCAGAGCTGGACATCATGTTGGCCGAAAACGGAGCCGGCACTGATAGCCGAAGCCGGCGTGCGTGCAAACAGCGGCCGGCCCGCCGGTTGCGACCGACGGGAACCCGGCCTATGCAGCCGCGGGATGGACACGTCAGCCACACTCGCGGCCACCGAACACAGCCCGAACGTCACCTTCGAGGAAGGCATGACGCTGGACTGCGGTATGCGACTGCGGCGGCTGACGGTGGCCTACCGCACCTACGGCACACTGAACGCGGCGCGGTCCAATGCCGTGCTGGTGTGCCATGCGCTGACCGGCGATCAATATGTCGCCGAGACCCATCCGGTCACCGGCAAGGACGGCTGGTGGGACGTGGTGGTCGGACCGGGGCGGCCGATCGATACCGACCGCTACTTCGTCATCGCCGCCAACGTGCTGGGCGGCTGCATGGGCTCGACCGGCCCGCGCAGCGAGCGCGACGACGGCATGGGACCGTGGGGCACCGACTTCCCGCCGGTGACCATCCACGACATGGTCCGTGCGCAGAAGATGCTGATCGACCACCTGGGCATCGCGCGGCTGTTCGCCGTGCTGGGCGGCTCGATGGGCGGTATGCAGGTGCTGCAATGGGCGGCGAGCTATCCGGACGCGGTGTTCGCGGCCCTGCCGATCGCCTGTGCCGCCTATCACTCGGCGCAGAACATCGCGTTCCACGAGGTGGGACGGCAGGCGATCTTCGCCGATCCCGACTGGCAGGGCGGCCGCTACTGGATGACCGGACGGATTCCCGCGCGCGGGCTCGCGGTGGCGCGGATGTGCGCGCACATCACCTATCTGTCGGAAGAGGCGCTGACGCGGAAGTTCGGCCGGCGGCTACAGAATGCGCCGAAGGACCCCTCCGAGGCGATCGGCCTGTTCGGCGAGATGTTCGAGGTGGAGAGCTACCTGCGCCACCAGGGGTCGACGTTCGTGCAGCGCTTCGACGCGAACTCTTACCTGACGATCACCCGCGCGATGGATTACTTCGACCTGGCGGCGGACTCCGACGGCGATCTCGCGAAGGCGTTCCAGGGGACGCCGACGCGGTTCTTGCTTGCGTCGTTCACCTCGGACTGGCTGTTCCCGACGCCGGAGAGCCGCTCGATCGCTCGGGCGTTGAACCGGGCGGGGGCGAATGTGTCGTTCGTGGAGATCCCCTCCGACAAGGGGCACGACGCGTTCCTGCTGGACGAGCCGGACTTCCACCGCACGCTGGCGGGGTTCCTGGCGGGGTGCGCGGTGCACGCGGGGCTGGCGGGGTAACCTCTCCGGCGACCGAAGCGGGTACCGCTATCGCGCGTTCGTCGCGGTGAACTGCGGACCCATATGCTGTCGATGGTGCTCGATGGCGAATACGTTGCTGTAGAGGTGCGCCACCCAGTGGCGGCCCTCCATCGTCAGTTCGAGATATTTGATGCCATCGCCGATATAGGGTTCCACCTTGCTCCAGAAGAACCGGGGATAGCGCTCGGCCAAGTCTGCCGGGCTGGCGTAGCCCAGCCTTTCATTGACCCCTATTTCGGCGAACTCATGGAACAGCGCATTGAGTTTGCGCGGATACAGCGGGTCGGCCAGTTGTCCGATGAGATCGGCGGCGCGCAGCAGGCCGGCCTCGGTGTCGGTCTCGGCGTGATCGTCATCATGCGGAATAGGAAAGCGGGTCAGTTCGATGGCACGCGCGACGCGCTCGCCGTCGACCAGGGGATCGCTCTCGAAGCGCTTGCGCACAATGACCTTCGAGCGAAAGACGTGGTACGGCGCCAGGTGCGCATCGGAAGCACCACGCGGCAGCAAGATCGTGTTCCCCGCCTCATCGATGACCTGCCGCTCGCCTGCGTCGCCTTCGCAGACATCGCGCAGATACCCGACATCGTGCGCGAGGGCCGCGACGATGAAGTGCAGCCAGTCTTCCGGCGTTATGTTCCGCCGCAGCCGAAGGCCGCGCAGGATATCCTGTGCGACCTGGGCCACCAATGCGGTGTGCTCCGCATTGTGATACAGCGCATCGCTGGTGGCGAGCCGTTCGATCACAAGTCGGGCAGCTTCATCGAGCGCGGCGGCGATCGGCTGATAGCTGCTGCCGAACGAGCGCTGGAAGGCGCTGGACAGGTTTCGGCCCAGTTCGTCGGCCAGCAGCGTCGTCATGTTCAGCATGGATGGCTCCCCCGGTCGGAATGCTCTGCGCGATGCTGCGACGTCGCTTGCCCATCCGCAATTGGCCGGACTAGCCTGGACCAGGCATTGCGGCAACCGAGGAGCGTCCCATGCAGGAAAAGCTGATCTCCGCCGACAACCACATCGACCTTACCTATTGTCCGCCCGATCTCTGGTCGGAACAGGCGCCACGTCAGTGGCGCGACAATGCTCCGCGCACCGAGGAGCGCGACGATGGACTGCACTGGATCGTGGATGGCCAGGACAAGGGGATGTGGAACGGCGTCGGCCCGGGTTTTCTGAAATACCAGAAGGGAACGTTCCATCACGTCGACGAAATGAAGGAAGCCGGCTTCGAGTGGGACTATCATCGCGGCGCCAAGCCCCGCCCCACAACGCCGGAAACCCGCATCACTGACCTCGACAAGGACGGCGTCCACGCCGAGATCGTCTACGGCTGCATCATGATCAACGAGATGATCGCCGACACCGCCATGCGCGACTGGGCGGATACGGTCTACAATGACTGGGTCGCCGACTTCGCCAAAAAGGCCGACCCCAACCGGGTGTTCCCGCTTGCGATCGTCCCGAACAGCGATCCCAAGGCAGCGGCGGCCGAAGTCAGACGCTGCGCGAAGCTGGGCCTGCGCGGCGGCGATCTTGCGTTCAAGCGCATGGGCATCCCGCTATGGCACCACGACTGGTACGCGCTGTGGGAGGCAGCGGCCGAATGCCGCTTCCCGATCGCGTTCCATTCCACCGGCTTCAAGGCAGCGCGTGCGCCGGACACGCCTGAGATGGAAAAGGAATACGCCATCCAGTATCGCCTGGTGCGTTCGGCTCTGTTCCAGACCGACACGATGGAGGTCCTGGTATCGCTGCTCGCCTCCGGCGCATGCGAGAAGTATCCAGACTTCAACTTCGTGCTCGGCGAATCCGGCGTCACCTGGCTGCCGTACATCTTCGACCGGCTAGACACCGAATACCATGACCGCGCGCGCAGCCTCGGCTTCAAGCTGAAGCCCAGCGACTACTTTCGCCGCCAGGGCTATGTCACCTACCAGCAGGACAATTTCCTTGAACCGATCGTGCCGCTGATCGGCGAGGACAACATCATGTGGGGCTCGGACTATCCGCATCCGGACTCGCTATGGCCGGCCTCCCATGCGGTGCTGGCCGAGAACCTCGCCGCGTTCTCACCGACCGTACGCCGCAAGATCGTCTGCGACAACGTCGCGCGGCTGTACGGCCTGAACTAGACGGCAACGCCGCTGCCGGGGATCACGCGTCCCCGGCAGCGCGGCTTGCCGCCATGAACTCCTCCCAGTGCTGTCCGTCGAACAGGCTCGGGTGCAGGCTGGCGAGGTCCACACCCTCGAGGCAGCGAACGTTCACGCTGATCCCGTCCGGCATCGACCGCGGCGTATAGAACGAATGGATGCCGCAGTTGCGGCAGAACGTGTGCCTGGCGACGCCGGTGCCGAACCTGTAGGTGGAGATCGCGTCCTCGCCGCGCAGCAGTTCGAACTGCTCACGCGGCACCATCATGTGCACGATCCCCTTCATAGTACAGATCGAGCAGTTGCACACCGTCACGTCGTCCAGATCGCCCTGGACGCGAAACCTCACCTGGCCGCAGTGGCAGCCGCCTTCATAGGTTGCGAGCATCTCCCGGCTCCGATTGCATCGGACCGCACGCTATCACGCGCATTATCCGCTCGCCAGAACGGGTGCGCGAGTTCGCGGTAGAGGTCGCCGCGCGTCAGGCCGACGTCCCACAGGTCACGGTCTGAGAACTGCGCCGCCAACCCGCGCTCCGTCGCACGCTGGCACCACAGGCGGAACAGCGCGCCGAGATGTGCGATCATCACGCCGCACGCCGCGCCTGCTGTTCCTGGTAGAGCACCAACTCCTCGGCCAGCGCCCGGGCGATACTCGGCCGTTCACGGAGGCGGTTGAAATAGGCATCAACCGCCATAAATTGACCGAGGTCCACACCCGAGAAGCGTGCCCAGTTGAGCACGGTGACGAGATACGCATCGGCGACGGTAAACCGGTCCAGCAGGTACTCCCGCCCATCGAGTTGTGCATTCAAAAACGCCAAGCGTTCCGTCGCCTTGTCGCGCGCGAAAGCCTTCGCCCCGTCGCCGCTGCGCGGATCCAGCAGTGGAATGAACACCACCTTGTGGAGTTCCGAGGTGATGAAGTTCAGCAACTGTTGCAGCCGGTAGCGGGGCATACCGCCGGAAGGCGCCAGGTGGGATTCAGGGTATCGGTCAGCCACGTATTGCAGCACCGCCGGGTTCTCGGTCAGCAACTCGCCGTCATCGGTACGCAGCACAGGCACCTGGCCCATGGCGTTGATCGCTCGGAAGTCCGAGCCGTCGGCTACAAGCTTGGTCCGCGTGTCGACCGCGATGAACGCCGCTGGAGCGCCCGCCTCGTAAAGCGCGATCCGCGTGGCGAGCGAGCAGGCAAGGGGTGCGTAGTAGAGTTCCATGACAACCTCCGGCCATTGATTTTTGTACCATACGGGACGAAAATCGCCCGGTCAAGGGTTTTATCCAATATGGTACAAAAAGAATCGGCCAGACGCGGGCGCCCACGGAGCTACGATCCGGACACCGCTCTGGCGAACGCGATGGCGGTGTTCTGGCACGCCGGCTATTCCGGCACGTCGCTCGACGACATCACCGCCGGCACCGGGATGAACCGGCCCAGTCTGTACGGCGCGTTCGGCGACAAGCGCGCGCTCTACCTTCACACGTTGGAGCGCTATCGCGCGCTCGGCCGCGCCGCGTTCGCCGCAGCGCTCAGCCCCGATCGGCCGCTGCGCGAGGCGTTGCGCCAGGTCTATGATACCGCGCTAACGGTCTATTATGCCGGCGACGCGGGTGCGCGCGGTTGCTTCCTGATCGGCACGGCACTCGTCGAATCGGTGAACGACGCGGACGTCCGCAAGATGCTGCGCGACGCACTGCGCGAGTTCGATGCCGCGTTCAAGGCTCGGTTCCTCACGGCACGCGATCGTGGGGAGTTGCCGCGCGATGCGGACGCCTCGGTGCTGGCCACTCTTGCATCGGCCCTGCTGTACACGCTTGCCATCCGTTCCCGCGCGGGCGAGCCGCGCAAGGCGCTGGAGGCGATGATCGATCCGGTCCTCGACCTGATCTGCGGCAAGCCGCCGCGTCGCCGCTAGACCTTCAGCACCTCCGCCCCTTCGGCCGGTTCCAGCTCGCAGGCATTCACTGTCATCGACAGCATGGCATAGTAGCCGATCGCGCCGGTGAGCTGGATGAACTCGTCGTCGCCGAACCGCGCGCGCATCGCGCTCGCCATGGCATCGTCGATACGATGCCTGCGCAACAGGGCGCGGGTGAAATCGACGATCTGTGCATCGTCGGCTGGGATGCCGCGCGAGTGGTTCTCGCGGATCGCGGTGATGGTCGAGTCGGGAACGCCGAGCCGCCGCGCGCCACCGCTCTGTGCGCCCCAGACATACATCGCCTCATACTCGCGGGCGACGACCATCGCCGCGAGCACGCGCACGCGCATGTCGAGCGAGCCCTCGAAGCGCACATAGGCGCCGAGATGCGCGACCCGCCCGGCGATGTCCGGCGAGTGCAGGAACATAGTGAACGGCCCCTGCACCGCACCGCGGCTGGCGACGATGGAGTCGAAGATCGCGTGGTCCTTCGCAGGAACCTGATCCTTGCTGGTGATGTAGGAAAACCTGGCCATTGTTTCCTCCGTACTGGTCGTCATCCGCCGACCGTTGCGAAATACAGCTTCGGGTCTGCCGCCCGCACGGGCGCCTCAGGCAGCCCCAGTTCGCGCCGCACGATGTTGGTACCCTCGACCATCGAGACGCATTTGTAATGCGCGATCCGCCGGCTGAGGCCTTCGCGGCCGAAGCCGCAGTCGGTGGTGATCACCAGCCGCTCGGGCGGGATGAACTCCAGCGCGCGGCGGATCAGTCCGGCAACATATTCCGGCGGCTCCACCACCGTGTTGCAATGGTTCACCACGCCGATGCCGATCTTCTTGTCGGTCGGATACTTGCCGAACAGGTGCAGGTCCCGCCCGTCGCTGCTGGCACATTCGAAGGTGATGACGTCGCCATGCAATTGCAGCAGATACGGCATCGCGCGCTCGTAACTCGGCACCTCCCAGTAGACACGCTGCTGGTTGGGGTTGCCCCAGCAGGTATGCACCCAGATCTCCGCATTCACCCCGACAAGCTGCCGATTGAACGCTTCGGTGAGGAACTCCAGTTCGGCTTCGGTGCAGTCCGGCCGCAGGGAACGGCCATGATGCGGCGGCTCCTCCACCTGGATCAGCGGACATCCCGCATCGGCCATCTCGCGGAACTCGGCGTTCATGATGTCGCAGAGATCCAGCACAAGCTGTTTGTCGTCCGGATAGAATTCGTTCCACAGCATGCTGGCCAGCGCCGGCGCGCAGATCGCGCCGAACTTCACAGGCCGATCGGACATGCGCTGCGCCACCTGCCAGATCGCGGTGTATTCCAGCGGTCCGCGTTCCAGTTTGTGCTTCACCACGCCGGGCTGATACGCCTCCTGCACCTCCCACAGGATCTTGCCCGGACGCAGGCCGTGCCGGCTCATCCAGCCGCGCGAGGTGTCACGATGGCCCTCGATGCCGGCGATGCGCTCGAGCGGATAGAAGAACCACGATTTGCCACCGACCGCGAGATCGAACCGGCTGTCGCCGTCGGTGACGATGTCTAGGCCGGCCGCCTCCTGCGCGTTGATGATCGCCGCGACAGAGTCGAGGTACTGCTCGCGGAACAGCGATTCGCCAAGTGCGGATTTGAACGAACGCCCGTTGAGGCTCAAATCGAACCACAGCGGCCGCGGATAGGAACCCGTTATCGCCGTGGGCAGCATCAGATTCTGCGTGACAGTGAGCATGGTGATACCCCCTCCCCAACCCTCCCCCGCTGCGCGGGAGAGGGAGCTCCTTCAGTCGAACATCAGCACAGTGCGCGCGACCTCGCCGGCCTTCATGGCGCGGAACGCTTCGTTGATGTCGCCCAGATGGCCGCGGCGGCTGATCATGGAGTCCAGATCCAGCCGGCCCTGGCGATAGAACTCCAGGTAGTTGGGAATGTCGGTGCGGAACTGGTTGGACCCCATACGCGAGGTCTGCACCTTGCACTCCGGCCGGATCGCCAGCCAGGGGAATTCGATCGTCGCATCAGGTGGCAGCACGCCGACGATCGTCGCAGTGCCGCGCACCGCAAGGCACTCGATCGCCTGGCGGCACAGCGTGGCGACACCGACCGCTTCGAACGCGTGATCCACGCCCAGTCCACGGGTCAGCGCCCGCACCGCCTTCACCGGATCGTCCTGCGTGCTGTTCACCGTGTGCGTAGCGCCGACGCCCTTTGCCATCTGCAACTTGGAATCGAACATATCCACCGCAATGATCTGCCGCGCGCCGCCGATGCGCGCACCCTGCACGATGGAAAGCCCGACACCGCCGCAGCCGAACACGGCGACGGTCTGTCCGGCCTGCAGGCCGGCACTGCGCAGCGCTGCGCCGACGCCGGTCAGCACACCGCAGCCAACCAGCGCCGCGCGATCCAAGGGAATCTCCGGCTCGATCCGCACCAGCGAATTCTCGTGCAGCAGCATCTGCTCGGCATAGCTGCCGATCGCGGCGAAGGTCCGGAACGCCTGGCCGTTCTGCGACACCCGCGGCGTCGCCTGCTCGTCGCGCGCGACGATGCCGCCGGTACAGACGTTCGGATGGCCGCTCAGGCACTGCGGACACGTGCCGCAGAAGCCGGAGAGGCAGGCGACGACATGATCACCCACGCGCAGCGAGGTGACGTCGGCACCGACCGCCGTGACGACACCCGCGCCTTCGTGCCCCAGGACGAACGGACGATCGAGCGGGAAACGCCCGTTGCCATCGACCACGTGCAGGTCGCTGTGACAGACGCCGGTGGCAACGGTACGCACCAGCACCTCGCGGCCCCACGGCTTGTCGATCTCCACCTGCTCGATGGTCAGCGGTTCATGCACCTTGCGGAAGACGGCAGCGGACATTTCCATGGCGGGTGCCTTGTGACATTTCGTGACAGAATAGCGGTGCGATGCCCCTCGCGCCAATGGCCGGGAATATTGCATTGGACCCGGCGTCATGCTCACGTCGGATCGACGCACCGGCATTAGGGAGCGCGCACCATCATGATCAAACTCACCATCAACGGCACGTCACGCAGCGTCGATGCCGACTCCGACACGCCACTGCTGTGGGTGCTGCGGGAGTGGGTCGGCATGACCGGCACGAAATACGGCTGCGGCATCGCGCAATGCGGCGCATGCACCGTGCATATTGACGGTGTCGCGACGCGGTCGTGCCAGGTGCCGGTCGGCTCGATCGGCGAGGCAAAGATCACCACCATCGAAGGCCTGTCGTCCGACGGGCTGAGCCATCCGGTGCAGGTCGCCTGGCTACAGCACGACGTGCCGCAATGCGGCTACTGCCAGTCCGGCCAGATCATGGCCGCGGCCGCGCTGCTGAAGACGAACCCGAAGCCCTCGGATGCGGACATCGACGCGGCGATCACGAATATCTGTCGCTGCGGCACCTACCAACGCATCCGCGAGGCAATCCACACCGCCGCGTCGCTCGGCGGCAAGGCATAGGGAGCGGCATCATGAGCAACAGATTGGCACTCCGTCGCCGCTCCTTCCTCGGCACGATCGCCGCTGCCGGCGGCGGCCTCGCGCTCGGCTGGCGCATTCCGGCCGGCTCTGCCCTGGCGCAGGGCGGCGGTCACGCGGTGGGCATCTGGGTGGTGATCAGCCCCGATGACACCACCGTGGTTCGCATCGCACGCTCGGAAATGGGCCAGGGCACTTTCACCGGCCTCGCGCAACTCGTTGCCGACGAGCTGGATTGCGATTGGCGGCATGTGCGCGCCGAGTATGTGTCGCCCGACGACAACCTGGCCAACAAACGTGCCTGGGGCGACATGTCCACCGGCGGCAGTCGTGGCATTCGCGGTTCGGTGGACTACGTGCGCAAGGGTGGCGCGGCGGCTCGCGCCATGTTGATCGCGGCCGCGGCACAGCGGTGGAGCGTGCCCGCGACGGAATGCACGGCGGCCAACAGCGTCGTCACGCACACGCCGAGTGGCCGGACACTACGCTACGGCGACGTCGCTGCCGATGCGGCGAAGCTGCCGGTGCCTACCGAGGTGGAGCTGAAGACTCCGGCGCAATGGACGATCATCGGCAAGGGCGTGAAGCGGCTCGATACGGTCGATAAGCTGTCGGGCAGGCAGGTGTTCGCCATCGACGTGCAGTTGCCCGACATGCTGAACGCCGCGATCGCGCA
>JANWJK010000231.1 GCA_025452005.1 Acetobacteraceae bacterium
CGGGCGATCCCGATCCTCTGCCGCTGCCCGCCCGAGAACTCGTGCGGGTAACGGTCGTAGTGCTCGGACGAGAGGCCGACGCGCTCGAGCAGCTCATGGACCCTCCGCCGCCGCTCTGCCGAGGACCCGACGCCCTGTCGCCGCAGCGGGTCGCCGATGATCTGGCTGACGCGTTTGCGCGGGTTGAGGGACGCATAGGGGTCCTGAAACACCATCTGCATCTGCCGCCGCAGCGGCCGCATCGCGCGCTTGCCGAGCCGCGTGATCTCCTGCCCGCGCAGCCGCACTGATCCTGCGGTGGGGTCGATCAGCCGCAGCACCACGCGCCCGACGGTGGACTTGCCGCAGCCGCTCTCACCGACCAGTCCCAGCGTCTCGCCCTCGGCGATACTGAAGCTGACGCCATCGACCGCCAGCACCTGCCCGGCGAGGCGGCGCAGGATGCCGCGGCGGATGGGAAAGTGCTTCTTCAGGCCTTCGACCGCGATCACCGGTTCCATGTCACGCCCGCCAGCAGGCCGCGAAGTGGTCCGGCCGCTTCGGCTCGAACGCCGGATAGACGGCGCGGCAGCGGTCGTCGGCAAGGCCGCAGCGCGGCGCGAAGGCGCAGCCGTCAGGCAGGTCGCTGAGCGGCGGGACCATGCCGGGGATCTCCTGCAACGCGTTGCCGATCGCGCCGACCCGCGGGATCGAGCCGAGCAGCCCGCGCATGTAGGGGTGCAGCGGCCGGGCGAACAGTTCGGCGACCGGCGCCTCCTCCACTTTGCGCCCGGCATACATCACCACGACGCGCTGTGCCGTCTCGGCCACGACACCCAAATCGTGGGTGATCAGGATCACAGCGGTGCCGAACTCGCGTTGCAGCTCGCCGATCAGGTCGAGGATCTGCGCCTGAATCGTTACGTCGAGCGCGGTGGTCGGCTCGTCGGCGATCAGCACCTTCGGTCGGCACGCCAGTGCCATGGCGATCATCGCACGCTGCCGCATGCCGCCGGAGAGCTGATGCGGATAGTCGCGGGCGCGCCGTTCCGGCTCGGGCATCCTGACGTGACGCAGCATGTCGATCGCCTTGGCGCGGCCGGCGCTGCGGGAGAGATCCTCGTGGCGCACCACCATCTCGGCGATCTGCCGGCCGATGGTGAGCAGCGGGTTGAGCGCGGTCATCGGCTCCTGGAAGATCATGGCGATGTCGCGCCCTCGCACGCGGCGCATCGCCGCCTGGTCGAGCGACAGAAGGTCGACGCCCGCCAGCCTCACGGTGCCGGCGACGATGCGGCCCGCCGGCTCGGGGATCAGGCGGATCAGCGAGAGCGCAGTGATCGTCTTGCCGCAGCCGGATTCCCCCACGATCGCGAGGGTCTCTCCGGCGTTGACGCTGAACGAGACGTCCTGCACTGCGCGCACCACGCCGCTGCGCAGGCGGAACTCGGTGCTGAGCCCGACGACCTCCAGGACGGGCGGCATCAGTCGCGCTGTCGCGGATCGAGCACGTCGCGCATGGCATCGCCCAGCAGGTTGGTGCCGAACACCAGCAGGCTGATCGCCGCGCCGGGGAAGATCACCAGCCAGGGTGCGGTTCGCACGTATTCGGCGGCGGATTCCGACAGCATGCGGCCCCAGGAAGGATACGGTTCCGGCACGCCGAGGCCGAGGAAGGAAAGCGATGCCTCGGTCAGGATCGTGGAACCGAGCTGTGCGGTGGCTAGCACGATCAGCGGTGCCAGCGTGTTCGGCAGCACGTGTGCGACGGCGACGCGGAACTCGCCCATGCCGACCGCCCTGGCCGCCTCGACGAAGGGTAGCTCGCGCAGCGACAGCACGTTGGAGCGGATGACGCGGGCGACTCCGGGGATCAGCGGGATGGCGATGGCGACGATGGTGTTGGTCAGCGAGGGGCCGAGTGAGACGGTGATCACCAATGCCATGACCAGCAGCGGCAGGGCCTGCATGATCTCGGTCAGGCGCTGCACGATGAGGTCGAACCAGCCGCCGATGTAACCCGAGGCGAGGCCGATCGCCGCGCCGAAGCCGCTGCCCAGGATGGTGGCGCCGAGGGCGACGGCAAGCGAGATGCGCGCGCCGTGGATCATGCGCGAGAGCAGGTCGCGGCCCATCGCATCGGCACCGAACAGGTGGGCGTCGCCGGGTGGCGCGAGCCGGGCGGCGGGATTGGTGGAGAACGGATCGAGCGGCGCGATCGTGCCCGCGAATATCGCGGCGAAGACGAACACCAGGAGGATGCACGCGCCGGCGACGCCCAGCGGGTAGCGGACGGCGAGGTGGGCTAACTCGGCACGCCAGGTGGGGGCGGCGATGGGTGGTTTGGCGAGGGTAATGCTCATGATTGGCGAGGCCCCCTCTCACCAACCCTCTCCCGCAAGGGGAGCGGGAGCAAAAGCAAGTACAGCACTCCCCCTCCCCTTGCGGGAGGGGGGTGGGGGGAGGGGGCCCATGTGCCCATCATTCCGAGTACCTGATCCGCGGATCGACCAGCATGTAGGTCAGGTCCACCAGCAGGTTCACCGTCACCACGACGATCGCGATGAACATCACCAGGTTCTGCACCATCGGGTAGTCGCGCCAACGGATCGCCTCGACCAGGAACCGCGCGACACCCGGTATGTTGAACACCGTCTCCGTCACGATCAGCCCGCCGAACAGGATCGCGGTCTCGATGCCGATCGTGGTGATCACAGGCAGCAGCGCATTGCGCAGCGCATGATCGAAGGTAACCGAGCCCTCAGACATCCCCTTGGACCGCGCGGTCCGCACATAGTCCTGCCGGAGCACCTCCAGCATGGACGACCGCGTCAGCCGCATGATCAGTGCCGAACTGCGGAAGCCCACCGCGGCGGCGGGAATGGCGAACAGCGCCAGCTCCTGGAGGAAGCTCTCCGGCACGCGGTCGTAGATCGGGATGGTGCCGAACCAGCGCACGAACGCCATCAGGATCAATAGGCCGAGCCAGAACGCCGGCAGCGAGAGGCCGCTCAGGCTGATCACACGCAACCCGTAGTCGAGCCACGTGTTCTGCCGCACCGCGCTGATCACGCCCAACGGCACGCCGAACATCACCGAGAAGAACAGCGCCAGGCCGGCGAGCCGCGCAGTGATCGGGATGCGTGGCAGGATCTCGTCGAGCACCGGCTTCTCGGACACATATGAATAGCCGAGATCGCCGTGGAACAGTCCGTTGATCCATTGCGCGTACTGCACCGGGATGGAGCGATCCAGCCCGAGGTCGCTGATGATCTTCGCCTTGTCGGCCGGGTCGATCAGGCCGGCTGAATCGAACAGTATGTCGGCGATGTTGCCCGGCACGATGCGCAGCAGCACGAAGATCGCCACCGACACGCCGAACAGCGTGAGCACCATCAGCAGCAGACGTTGCACGATGTAGGCGACCATCAGCGGTCCAGCCAGACGTCCTCGAAGCGCCAGTGATTGTAGATCGTGTTCACCGCCAGCCTGACACCCTTCACGGACGGCTGCCAGCAGGTGCCGGCCTGGCCGTGATAGATCACCGGCCGTGCGCCGTCCTCCTGCAACGCCTCGTCGATCTGCCACACGATCTGCCGACGCTGCTCGACATCGGCGGTCATCGACTGCTTGTGGAACAGCTTCTCCAGCTCGGCGTTGCAGTAGCCGGTGTAGTTGCGCTCGGAGCCGCAGGCGTAGGTCGCGAACAGCACCACGTCGGGATCATCGACGCCGACGCCCTGCACGTTCATGCCGACCGAGTAGTCCTTGCGCGCCATCCGCGCATACCAGACGGAGGTGTCGATCGGCTCCAACTCGCCCTGTATATACACGTTCTTCAGGTGGTCGATCAGGATCACCGCGGCGTCGCGATAGTCGGGGATGTTCCGGGTGGAGACCTTGATGGCCAGCGGCTTGTCCGGGCCGTAGCCGAGAGAGCGCATGATCGCGCGGCCCTGTTCGCGGGCCTGCTCGACGTCCTTGCCGTAGCCCGGCACGGTCTCCAGCACTTCCGGCGTCATGCCCCACTGACCCTCGGGCGGCGGCATCATCGCGCCGCCCAACTTGTCGATGCCGCGGCTGATGATCTCGGAGAACGCGCGGCGGTCGATCGCCAGCCCCACCGCCTTGCGGATGCGGGCATCGTTGAATGGCGGCCGGTCGAAGTTGATCAGCAGGTTCCCCTGGGTATTGGTCGGCTGCATGACGCAGATCGCTTTCGGCGCCTGGGCCTGCACGTCCTTCACCAGTTCCGGCGGCAGTTCGCCGGTGAAGGTCATGTCGAACCTGCCGGACACGAACGCCAGGATCGCCGTCGAACGGTTGGGAATGATGGTGAACTCGACGCCGTCGAGATACGGCCTGCCCGGCTTCCAGTAGTCGGGATTGCGCTCGACGCGCATCGATTCGTTCTGCTTCAGTTCGACGAATTTGAACGGGCCGGTGCCGATTGGATGCGTGCGCATCTGTGCGGCGTTCACGTGGCACGGATAAACCGGCGAGAAGCCGGCAGCGAGCAGCGCAAGCAGCGACGGCTGTGGATCAACGAGATGGAACGCCACCTCGTTCGGGCCGTCGGTGGTGATCTCGCGCACGTCGAAGTACCACGACTTGCGCGGGTTCTTACGCAGCTTCGATTCGGACCTGCCCGTGAGCATGTCCCAGGTACACTTCACGTCGCTACTGGTGAACTTTTGGCCGTCGTGCCACTTCACGTCGTCGCGCAGCGTGAACGTCAGCGTCCGGCCGTCCTCGCTCCACGCCCACCTTGTCGCCAGTTCGGGAATGATGCGGTCCAGCCGATTCTGCCGGCTGTCTGGATCGAATACCACCAGGTTGTTGAACACCGAGGCGAACGGCATCACCGTGGAGATGGTCGCCTCTTCGTGGATCGAGGCACTCGGCGGATTGTCGCGATGCGTCACGCGGAGCACGCCGCCCTGCTTCTGTGCGTGCGCGCCGGCGCCGAACATCGACAGGAGCAGACACGTTACCGCCAGCCGCCCTGCCGATGACATGGGCGTTTCTCCCCGCTGTTCTGCTGCTTCAGGCCATCTAATCGCGAGCGCCGACCGATGGCAACGGGGCGGACGAAGGTGTGACCTAGCGGCTGGCGGTCACGGGGTGGCTGGGCGCGAGACCGGCGAGGATCGAGTTCGCAAGCGACTGCGCGACGCAGAAGTAGCCGCGGTCATTGTGATGCAGCCCGTCCTTGGCGATGAAATCCGCGAGCGATGCGCCGTCGTGGTGCCAACCCAGCATCAGTGCGCGGCGCGAGAACAACGACGCACCTGTCGCTTCGGCCACCTGGGCCAGTGTCTGGTCGAACACCGGTTCCGCCGCCTTCGCCAGTAACGCCGGCGACTGCTGGTTATCCATCAGGATCACATCGGCACCGGCGGCCTGCATCCGCCGCACCCCGGTGGTGACCATGGCGCGGAACGCCGCGGGATCGGCGTTGCGCAGTGCGCCGTTGGCGCCGACCTGCCAGATCACAAGCTGTGGCCGGATCGCCAGCACATCGGCATCCAGACGCGACAGTTCCTCGGCCGCGTCCTGGCCGCCGATGCCGCGATTGATCACTGCCACATGGCCGTCCGGAAGCGCGCTGGACAGCGTCTGCTGCAACACCGCCGGATAGGAGTGGGCAAGGTCGGATGCCATCGCGCCCTGGGTCGACGAGGACCCGAACGCCACGATGACGCCCTCGATGCCGTGACGCACCGCGCTGAGCAGGTGAGGCATGGCCAGCGCTGCCGTGGCGGGCGAGCTGGGACACGGGGTGGCGGCGCGCGCCGCCGGGGCAACCGGCAGCAGCAGCGCCAGTCCGAACAGGGCCGAAAACAAGCGAGGGATAACGGCGTCCATGCCGTCTTCAACTATATGCGAGCAGCGATGTCCAGACCATTAACGGTCCGCCCTATGACCCGCCTTCATCCTCGGCGGCACGCCGCTTACGCGCCGCGGCGGCATATTGGCCGCGCGGCCGGACGTCCTGGACATGCGGGCGCACGACTGTGTCGTAGTAGTCGTCCCAATCCTCCGGCGTGAGCTGCCTGAGTTCAGGGACCACCTCGTAATTGTTGAGCGTGGCATCGTCGTAGGCGTGACGCGGGATCGGCTGCACCTGCAACAGGGGAAAGTCCGCACGGAAGTCGATCGGCACGTCGGTCTTGGTCAGACGCATGTTGGTGATCAGCGGTCCGAACCAGTGATCGGTCTCGATGATTCCCTCGAACAGCTCATAGCTGCCGCTGCGGGGAATATTGGCCGGCGCCCTTACCAGCAGGCTCCAGCCAGGCTCCGTACGGGCCACGAGGCCGGTCCAGCACTGGATCAGACCGGGTTCCTGCAAAGACCCGAGGAACGGCGGGGCATATTCGCGGATCTCCTCGGGCGCGACCGAGTCGAACAGCGTGCGGAAATCGGGGAACTGCGCGGATTGCAGCGGAAGCCAGGTGCCGGCGCCCTCCCACGTCCACATCACATCACGTCCGTCCCATTGCAGGCTGAAGCTGATCGGCGGGAAGACGTAGTAGCCATATCCCGAGGCACTGGTGGCGGGTTCGCAATAGCGAAAGGCGCGCGTGGGCAAGGAGCCGGCGGCGGAGCGGTCCGCCCGCTGCGGGAGCCGCGCGGTCGGGATAAATCGGTGGAAGGTGACAAGAGGCGCCTTCTTCCCGGGATTCCGTGGATTGGCGCGCGGCAAGGGCATCGTGGGCATGCGAGCTAGACCTGAAAGAGACAGAGCGGATAAAATGCGACGGACCGGGCATGCAAGACCCGGTCCGTGGTTGCGTCGGGCGCTGCAGGCGCCCAGTTGCCGGTCGGCCTGGCGTCAGCGTGCCGGCGGCAAGGTCGGGGCGAATGCTCCAAGCCGAACCTTGCCGGCATCGGCTGTAGGGGCGAGCGTCGGGGCGAATGCGCCGAGACGGACCTTGGCGGCGTCGGTGGTGGGGGCGAGCGTCGGGGCGAATGCGCCCAGGCGAACCTTGGAGGCGTCGGCAGTCGGTGCCAATGTAGGGGCGAATGCGCCCAGGCGGACTTTGCCGGTATCGATCACGGTGGCGACGCAAGCAGCGATGGCGATATTCATTTTCGGTACCCTTCCTTTGAGGTGTGAGCGTGTCCAGTTTCTTGTACGCAAAGGCCCTTCGGCCCTCGCTGGCGTGGGCGCAATGTTTCCACATTGAGGATTTTTTATCGTTGTTTTGACGTTACTCTGCCGTCAAATCGGTAGCGTGGTGACTCGGCACCAAAATGCATATCGAAATATGAGATTTTACGACCTACGATATAAATTTCGAGATTCGATTTAGCCACTGGGTGTTCTGCCGATTTTCTCGGCTCCCCCGCGTCTGGCTGGGTGAATGATCGGACGGGAGACACGGCGGCAGGCGCCCGCGGCGAGCAGAAAAATGCGCTATACAAGCGCGATCGTTAACGATCGGTTGTCAGCATGCTTACGCGCGTTGTGCGCTCCGATAGCGATCGAAGGACCGCCGAACCCTGGCCTATCAGGTTGCGGTACCGCCCACCGTGAGGCCGCTCAGCTTCAGTGTCGGCTGGCCGACACCGACCGGCACGCCCTGTCCATTCTTCCCGCAGGTGCCGATTCCCGGATCGAGCGCCATGTCGTTGCCGACCATGGTCACCTTGGTCAACGCATCGGGACCGTTGCCGATCAGCGTGGCACCCTTGACCGGAGCGGTAACCTTGCCGTCCTCGATCAGGTAGGCCTCGCTGGCCGAGAACACGAACTTGCCCGAGGTGATGTCCACCTGCCCGCCGCCGAAATTCACCGCATACAGACCGCGGCGTACCGAACGGATCATCTCGTCCGGGCTGTGCGGCCCGGCGAGCATCACGGTGTTGGTCATCCGCGGCATCGGCGAGTGGGCGTAGGACTGGCGCCGCCCGTTGCCGGTCGCGCGCATGCCCATCAGCCGTGCGTTCAGCCGGTCCTGCATGAAGCCGACGAGAACGCCGTCCTCGATCAGCACCGTGCGGCTGGTCGGCGTGCCTTCATCGTCCACCGTCAGGCTGCCGCGCCGGTCGGGCAGCGTGCCGTCATCGACCACGGTGACGCCCGGCACCGCGATGCGGCTGCCCAGCAGGCCGGCAAAGGCCGAGGTCTTCTTGCGGTTGAAGTCGCCTTCCAGGCCGTGACCGATCGCCTCGTGCAGCAGGATGCCGGGCCAGCCGGAGCCGAGCACGACCTCCATCTCGCCGGCCGGCGCCGGCACGCTTTCCAGGTTGACCAGCGCCTGGCGCAGCGCCTCGTCCACCGCGCCGCGCCAGACCGTAGGCGCGGTGACGTGATCGTAGGCAAAGCGCCCGCCGGTGCCGTAGCTGCCGGTCTCGCGCCGGCCGTTCTGCTCGACCACCAGAGAGATATTGAGCCGAACCAGCGGCCGCATGTCGGCGACCCGCATGCCATCGGCACGCATGATCTGCACCGCCTGCCATTCACCGGCAATCGAGGCCATCACCTGCACCACGCGTGCGTCCTTGCCGCGGGCATAGGCATCGATCTCGGCCAGGAGGGCCGTGCGCGCAGGAAACTCGGTGGCACCCAGCGGATTGGCGTCCGAGTAGAGCCGGGCGTTGGTAGCACGCGGCGGCTCCGCGGCGACGCCAGAATGGCCGGCCGCAACTGCCGCCACGCTGCTCGCGGCGCGGCGCAATGCGGGCTCCGACAATTCGCCGGCGTGCGCGTAACCGGTGGCTTCGCCGGCCACCGCGCGCAGCCCGAAGCCTAGCGTGGTGTCGAACCCGGCACTGCGGATCCGGCCATCGTCCAGGCTGATCTGCTCGCTCTCGCGATATTCCAGGTAGAGCTCGCCGTCATCGCTGCCGGCCAGGGCTGGGGCCAGCGATGCCTCGGCCGCAGCGCGGTCGAGCGCGGCATCGGAACGCTCGAAAAACAGCTTGTCCGTGGCAGCGAGCGGCGTCATGGCGGATTCCCTCAGCGGCGATGATGGTCATGAATGTGGGGCGTCGGCACCGGCTTGGCTACTCACCAACGGCAACCAGCCGTTCGGCCGGCAGGCAGATCTCCGCGGTGGTTCCCGTGCCGGGCACGCTCCGCAGCGACAACTCGCCGCCATGGCCGGCGATCAGGGCACGCGACACATACAGGCCGAGACCGGCACCCTGAAAGCGGCGCGCCAGCGTGCTGTCGAGCTGGGTGAACGGTTCGAACACGCGATCGATGTCCTCCGCCGGGATGCCGATGCCCGTGTCGTGCACGAACAGCCGCAGCTTGCCATCGGCTCCCAGCGCTGCACCCACCGACACCGTGCCACCCGCCTCGGTGAACTTAACGGCATTGGACAGCAGATGGTTAAGCGCCTGCTGTATCCGCCGTTCGTCCGCCTGAAGCAGCGGCAGGTTGTCGGGCACCTCGACGATGAGCGCGACCTCGGCGGCCTGCGCGGCGGCATCCGACTGGCGGACGCAATGCCGCACCATACGGGGAATGTTGACCTGGTCGGAGGCGAGGTCGAAGCGCCCCGATTCGATGCGCGCCACGTCGAGGATGCTGTTGATCAGCCCGAGCAGGTGGTGGCCCGCCTCATGGATCTGAGTGGCGAACTCGGCCACCAGGGCACGGGTGGGATTGCCCGCCACGTGCAGCAGCGCATCGGAAAAGCCGATCACTGCGTTCAACGGGGTCCGCAGCTCGTGGCTCATCGTGGCGAGGAAGCGCGATTTGGCCTGGTTCGCCGCCTCTGCCGCCTCCTTTGCGCGGCGCAGCTCGTCCTGGACGGCGCGTGCCTCCGTCGCGTCGGTAATGGTGTTGACCCAACCGCCGTCCGGCGTGGGGTCCGAGCGGAGATCCAGCACGCGACCGGCTCTGCTGATCGATTGGCGGACCACGGATCGGGACCGATCGAGCGTCCGCAGCGCGCGGATATGGTCCGCGGCCTCCTCGCCGTCGCCCAACAGGCCGCCACGGGACATGATCTCGATGATTTCGTCATGCGTGCGTCCAGGCGTCAGCAGTCCCGGCGGCAGCTCGAGAAGCTCTGCCGCAACGGCGTTGCTGGCGACCAAACGGCCGGTGGAGCCCCAAAGCTCGACCCCATGACGGATGTTGGACAGCATGTACGCGAGTTCGTCGGCGCGGCGCGACACCTGCGCCTCCGCTTCGGTCAGCGGGGTGATGTCGGTCACCACGCTGATGTAGCCGCCATCGGGCAGCGGCGTGGTGCGGACGTCTACGGTCATGCCGTTCGGCCGCCGCCGCTTGCGCGCCTGCGGCCGGGTGACATCGAACGCCATCTGCTGCGCGGATATCTCGTCGGCGTCGCCGGGTCCGTATTCGCCCGCCGCCGCCCGCCGGCGGATCACGTCTGCCAGATGATCGCCGATGCTCAGCGGTGCGCCCGCCATCACCTGGGTATAGGCCCGGTTGAACATCGTCACCCGGTGATCCGCACCGTAAACGCAGACGCCGTGCGGAAACGCCTCGACGATGGAGTGCAGCAGTGTTGCCCGGCGGCGGGCCTCGTCCTCGGCGCGGGCGAGCGGACTGAGCGTGTCCCCGGCCGCGATGCCGACCGCGGTGGGAGCGATCGTCGCTGTCATGGCCTGCGGCTGACTGTCGTCGGGCGGCTGGTGTGCAGCAGAACGATGGCGGCAGTGAGCAGGAGTGCCGCAATGGCCTGGTGCAGCGTGGCCAAGGCGATCGGCACCACCAGCAGAAGCGTTGCCACCCCGAGCACGTACTGCGCCAGGGCAGCGCCAAGCAACGCCAACAGCGCGAAACGCGACTCGCGCGGCGAATGCTCGGCGAAGCCGACAACCAGAGTGACAGCCGTCGCCATGACGGTCAGCGTGGCAAGCAACCGGTGGTCGAACTGCACTGCGGCGATATTCTCGGTCAGGTTGCGCAGGAACGGCTCGAGCCTCGCGTAGTCCCGCGGCACCAGATGGCCGTCCATCAGCGGAAACGTGTTGTAGTCGAGGCCTGCGTGTATCCCGGCGACGAAGCCGCCAGCCAGCATGGTCAGCGCGATGCAGACGCAGCAGGCCCAGGCCAGCAGGCGCAGCGATCCGGTGGCCGGCGGGCGCGGCGGTACAGGCCGCAGCACCGTCAGGCCGGTCCACAGAATGACGGTGTAGAGAACAAGAGCGAGGGCCAGATGGACCGTCAGACGGTACGGTGAAACGGCGATTGTCTCAGGCTCGAAACCCGACGCCACCATGAACCAGCCGACCGCGCCTTGCAGCCCGCCCAGGATGAACAAAAGGGCAAGCCGCGGGCGCAGCCTTCGCTCGATTCGGCCGGTCGCCCACAACCAGATCAGCGGCACGATGAAGGCCACGCCGATCAGCCGGCCCCACTGCCGGTGCGTCCATTCCAACCAGAAGATCCGCTTGAATCCCTCAAGGCCAAGGCCGTCGTTCACCAGGGCGTATTGCGGGATAAGCTGGTAGAGATGGTACAGCCGCTGCCATTCGGCATGGCTCATCGGCGGCAGCGCGCCGGCGAACGGTGCCCATTCCATGATGGCAAGGCCGGCGCCGGAAAGTCGGGTGACGCCGCCGAGGACGATCATTGCGAGGACCATGCCGGCAACGACGAACAGCCAGATCGCCACCATCCGGCGATTGCGGCGGCCAGCGGCGCGGTCTTCCGGCGGGGCGCCGGGAAAGTCGCGAACGTCGAAGGGCATGGAACGCTATATAGACGCGCAAGTCTCGTGCGGATACTGCGGCGGCCTGCCGTTCGCGTTCACGGCACCAGCAATATCTTGCCGATGTGCTCGCTCGACTCCATCAGTCGATGCGCCGCGGCCGCCTCACGCAGCGGGAACTGCCGGTAGGTGAACGGCTGCAGCCGACCTTGCACCCACATCGGCCAGACCTTCTCGCGCAGCGCGGCGATGATCGACGCCTTCTGCGGCACGCTGCGCGAGCGGAGCGTCGAGCCGGTGACAGTGAGGTGCTTGCGCTGGATCGCGCCGAAATCGGCCGCCACCTTGCTGCCCCCCATCAGCGCCACGAAGCATAGCCGTCCCTCGTGTGCGAGCAGGTCGATCTGTCGGGGAATGTAGTCGCCGCCTACCATGTCGAGGATCGCATCCACCCCGCGCCCGCCGGTGAACTCCTTGCCTACGGCGACGAAGTCCTGCGTCCGATAGTTGATCGCGATATCGGCACCGAAGTCGCGGCAGGCTGCACATTTCGCATCCGAGCCGGCGGTGGCCAGCACCTTGCATCCCCATGCCTTGGCAAGTTGTATCGCAGTGACGCCGATGCCGCTGGAGCCGCCCTGGATCAGGAACGTCTCGCCCGGTTGCAGATGCATCCGTTCGAACACGTTGGTCCACACGGTGCAGAACGTCTCGGGCAGGCCGCCTGCATCGACAACGCTGACGCCCGGCGGCACAGGCAGGCACTGCACCGCCGGCACCGCGGCATACTCGCCATAGCCGTCGCCGATCATCAGTGCACAGACCTGATCGCCGGTCTTCCACTGGGTGACGTCGTCGCCGCACTTCACAACCGTGCCCGAGCACTCCAGGCCCGGGATGTCGGGGGCGCCGGGCGGCATCGGATAGCGCCCCATGCGCTGGAGGCAGTCGGCGCGGTTCACGCCGCCCGCCGCAATGCGGATCAGCACTTCGCCGGTCTTCGGCTCCGGTACCGGGCGCGTCGCGGGCACGAGCACCTCGGGCCCGCCTGGCCTGCTGATCTCGATCACGGTCTGGGTAGCGGGGATGTTGGCGAGCACGGCCGGCCCTCCTGTGCGTATGTGCGGTCGGGGGTATGGCAAATCGCCGGGTCTCGCGCCAGAACGCCACTGGTGGTACGCTGCGCCGCCGCTTGGAGGGAGCCCGTGGCTGCGATCGTCCCAATGGTCGACCTGTGGCCGGCGGTGGCTGCCTTCCCGGCCGAGGGTTATCGGATCCTATACCCGGGTTCGCTGTCGCTGTTCGGCTTCATCGGGTTCACGGTTCTGAAAATTCCCGGCGGCTGGTCGAACCCGCTGTACCTGGCGCCGTTGTTCGTCTCAGCGATGCTGACCTACGGCATGTTCTGGTTCGTCTGGGCCTATTTCGGAGCGCTGATCGCCTTCGCCTGTCTGGCGGGGCCATATGTGCTGGCCGAGATCACCGGCAGCATGCTGCCGATCCGCATCCGCTCGATCCTGGTCTTCATCGCCTTTCTCGGCAGCATCGTGTGCGCCGACATGGCGGTGCATATGGGTGAACTGGGCTGATGCCATATTATACCAAGGTGCTGCAGCCGGACGAGAAGGTGCTGGTGGTCGGCAGGCTGCACTGGTCGATCTATGGTCCCGCACTGGTGGTGCTGGCGGCGGCGCTCGCGCTACTGATGCTGTCCTATCGCGTGTCCGATCCGGTCTGGCAGCACTATACGCTGTTGGCGGCCGGCGGGGTGTGCGTGCTCGGGCTCCTGCTGCTGCTCGGCGAGTCGATCCGCCGGCATGCGACAGAGATCGTGGTGACCGATCGCCGCGTCATCTTCAAGCGCGGCCTGCTCTCGCGTCACACGGTCGAGATGAACGTGAGCAAGATCGAGACCGTGGACGTGGAACAGGGCCTGGCGGGCCGCATCTGGGGTTATGGCACGCTGCTGATCCGCGGCACCGGGTCAGGATTCGAGCCGCTCGTCGGGGTAGGATCGCCGATCCAGATCCGCAATGCGATCGTGGTGGGGTAGTCGGTTTCGACAGATCTCACGATTCCGCAAACACCTCTGTCTCCGCCTCGATCTTTGCCGGATCGAGGTCCATGCCAAGCCCAGGCAGCCCAGGCGGCGCGAACTCGCCGTGCCGCGGCGTGATCGGGTGAGCGAGGAAATGCTGATTGATCGCATTCCACTTCACCAGATATTCCTGGATCGGCGTCAGCAGCGGCGACTGCGCCAGCGAGAAATGCAGCCCGGCCGGCGTCGAATGGCCGTGCGGGATCACCATCAGATCGTGCACCGAGGCATAGGCGGCAATCTTCAGCGTTTCGGACAGCCCGCCCGCCCAGTAGATGTCGGGCTGGAGCACGTCCAGCGCCTCCGCGTCGATGAAGCGCTTGAAGCCCCAGCGCGTATATTCATGCTCCGCGCCGGACAGCGGAATCTGGGTCCGCTCCTTAACCCGCCGATAGCTGTCGATGCGGTCCGGCATCACGCATTCCTCGAGCCAGCGCGGCCGGTATTCGGCGATGCGCTCGGCAAGCTCCACCGCGTAGATCGGATCGAACGACTGCCAGCAGTCCAGCATGATGTCGTAATCGTCGCCGAGAGTTTCGCGCAGCGTGCGCACCAGTTCGACATTCTTGCGCATGCCTTCATGGCCGCTCATCGGGCCGTGGCGGAAGAACCATTTCTGCGCCGGATAACCGAGCGCCTGGTATTCGGCGGCACGTTCACGCACGCGGCCCATGTCCTGCACCGCGAAACCGAGCATCGAGGCGTAGGCCGGAACGCTGTCCCGCGTCGGGCCGCCGAGCAGGCGGAACACGGGCTGACCGAGCCAACGGCCCTTGAGGTCCCACAGCGCGCAGTCGATTGCGCTGATCGCCAGAATCGCGTCGCCCTGGCGGCCGTGCACCATGATCCGGTGCATCTGGTCCCACAGCTTCTCATGGGCGATCGGGTCCTGGCCGAGCAGGATCGGGCGCAGCCGTCTGGCAACGTAAGCAGCCACCATGTCGGGCAGCGGGCCGGCGATGCCGAACGGCCCTTCGTCGGTCTCGATGCGCACGAAGTGCTGTTCCAGGCGGAAGTGATTGCGGTCGACCTGATCGCCGCCCTCGAAGCCGTCGCGGATGCGGTACTCGGGATAGATATCGATCGGCCTGACCAGCCGCTCCTCCCAGAACGGCGCATCGGTGAGCATGGTCCCGGCCAGGCGCAGGACGCGGACGCCGATAACCTTCATTGGGTCAGTGGTGCGGCGTGAGCGCCTCGGCCGGACGCAACTGCGCCTCGCTCACCACGCGCTCATGGCCGTCCTGCACGTTCTTCACCCGGTACTGGAGTTCTCGGCCCTCGTCCGGCAACGGCCGCTGAATGGTGTAGGCGCCGCCCGGCACGTGGCGCTCCAGCCGGTTGGGCATGAGATGCACGGTCTGTCCGACCTTGAATCTATGACGCGACACGATGACCCCTTTCCAGCCGTCAGCGGGCGGACTGGGCCCTTTTGACGATAGCGAATATGTGGGCCTTCACGACCGAAAATGCCAGCAGGTTCGATCAGGTGGGGTATGCCGCCCGGTAGCTTTCCAGCATCACCTCGTCGAATCGGCGCCCCGGCGCGAACCCTGTCATTCCGCTGGTGTCGGGCGTGACGCCCGGCAACTGACGCGGGCATTCCTCCGGCGCGCCGACAACCGTTCGCAACGGCAGCACGGCGCACCAGACTGGCGTCGCGTAATCCTCCTCCTCGTCGGCGACGCCGGTGGAGCGGATCTTCGCCGCGGCATCGTCGATCTCCATCCCGACGATGGTGATCGCCTTGACCTCCTGTTCCGTGGGCGGCCGCAGCGCCGCGGCGCGGCCCGGGTAGAAGCGATCGATGAAGGCGTCCACCGCCCGCAGCTTGGCCTGAGGGTCGGTCACCGCCCGCGCCCGGCCGTAGGCCATCACGCAGCGGTAGTTCACCGAGTGATGAAAGCCCGAGCGCGCCACAACCACCGCGTCGTGGTGCGTGACGGTCAGGCAGACCGGCAGCCCATCTGCCTGCGCGCGCGTCATGCGGCTGGCGGATGAGCCGTGCCAGTACAGCCGTTCGCCCTCCCGCCAGAACGAGGTGGGCGTGCAGAACGGCTGTCCGTCGATGACATAGGCGATGTGGCAGATCATCGCGGCATCGAGGATCGCGTGCACCGTCGCGTGGTCGTAGTGGCCGCGTTCGTGTCGCCGGCGGAGCCGGTTGCGGTTCGTGACTGGATAGGCGGTGGTCATGCGTTCCTCCGGGCGGCTTCGCGGCGGCAGGTTTGCAACCAAGATTGGCCCGGTTGAAAGGTCCGTGCCTGGCGCATCGGGTCAGTCCAATCGCCTTGGGTCCTCGGCCGGCAGATCGGAGCCGCGGCGAACTGCGTTCGTCATCCGTTGCGCAGTGCGGGAGAAAATCACAACCGCTTGCGTCGGCCGCGACGGAACGACGAATGTCATAATTCTGTTCTAATCGCCCCCCGGAATAAGCCGAGCGAACCGGGAGGTGGCACGCGATGTCGCATTTGTTTTCTCGTGCCGCGCACTGGATCGCCGAGCAATGCGGCCATGCCGGTGTTTTCATCATCGCCGTGATGACCGTTCTTGTGTGGGCCGCGACCGGCCCGTTCTTCGGCTACTCCGATACCTGGCAGCTCATCATCAACACCGGCACGACGGTCATTACCTTCCTGATGGTCTTTCTCATCCAGAACACGCAGAACCGTGACACCGCCGCCATTCAGTTGAAGCTTGACGAGCTCATCCGCGCCAACCAGGACGCGCGCAACAACATGCTGTGCCTCGAGGACCTCAGCGAAGACGAGCTGAAACGGGTCAAGTCTACATTTGCCGCACTGGCATCGTCCCCGGAGAAAGCGATCGGCGCGGTCCATGATATGAAAGAGGAGCTGGAAGAGACCGAGAACGTCCTCCAGGAGGCGAATTCCAGGCTCGTAATGGCCGGCCACCGCGACGGATGATCGCCGGCGTTCTGGCGCAGCCGCTCTGCCGCGCGCGGCAATCCCAGGTTGTCGCAAGGCTCAGGTTGCCATTTGACGCAGTGCGTCCGCCGTGGCGGCGTCAGCGGGATAAAATGCCTCCACCGCCAATTCCGACAGCGTGATGTCGACCGGCGTGCCGAACACGGTCGTCGTGCTGAAGAAAGCGAGCGTGCCGGCGTCGGTTTTCAACTGGAGCGGCACGACGAACGCTCCCGCGTCGACCTCGTGGGAGGCGTCCTCGGGCGCCGGGTAGTCGCGCAGTTCGCGCAGCAGTCGGGCCAATGCCGGGTCGCCGGTCACCTGGATCTGATGGCCAAGACGTGCGAGCAGATGCGCGCGCCACTCGCCGAGGTTCGCGGTACGTGGCGCAAGGCCCGATGGATGCAGAGCAAGCCGCAGGACGTTGACCGGCGGCGTCAGCAGGCTTGCATCGACGCCGCCAAGCAATCGCGTCGTTGCGGCGTTCGCGGCTATCAGCGTCCAATGGCGATCGACGGCGAGCGCGGGATATGGCTCGTGTCCGGCAAGCACCTGATCCACCGCCTGCCGCGCGACGCGCAACGCGGGATCGTCGAGCGGGCGTTCCGGGAACACCGTCGCATAACCGGCCGCATGCAGCAGGAGATTACGGTCGCGCAGCGGCACGTCGAGCTGTTCGGCCAGCCGCAACACCATATCGCGGCTCGGCTGCGACCGGCCGGTCTCCAGAAAGCTGAGATGACGCGTGGAGATTTCCGCCTCGAGTGACAGCTCGAGCTGGCTCTTGCGACGACGCTGGCGCCACTCGCGCAGCAGATCGCCCACCGGTCTGACCGTGACTGACATGGCGGGACGATAACGCGTGCATGCGAATGCATCCAATTACCTGCGATGTAATCGACCTGCGGCATCTCATCGCCGGATTGTGTCGGCGCACCGCATGGGTGCGGCACAACAGGAGCCAGACATGAATACGCTGACCGATCTGATCGATCGCTACATCGCAACGTGGAACGAGACCGACGGCAGCCGGCGGCGCGATCTTATCGCCCGGACCTGGACCGAGGGCGCCAGCTATCTCGATCCGGTGCTGCAAGGCGACGGCAGGGACGGCATCGACGCGATGATTGTCGCAGTGCACGAGCGCTTCCCCGGCCATCGGTTCCGCCGCACCGGCGATGTTGAAAGCCACCACGACCGGGTACGCTTCACATGGGAGCTGGCGCCCGAGGCCGGCGATCCGGTCGTGAGCGGGACCGATTTCGGCATCGTCGCGCCCGACGACCGGTTGCACGCGATCACCGGCTTCTTCGATCACGTGCGACAGGCATAGGCGTCCATCCGTCAATCCGAGGAGGCAAAGCCGACGAAGCGATCCCCACCGTGCCGTGCACAACGGTTCGGTGGGAATTGCTTCGCCGCACTCCTCGTAGCGGGCGCCTACTTCGCCGTTGCGACCACGCCGCGGCCAATAAAATCGGCGATCTCGCCCGGCGTGTAGCCGTGCTCCCGCAGGATCGGCTCCGTGTGCTCGCCCAATCCAGGCGCGATGGCGAGCCTGCTGCCGTCGATGAAGGGCGGCGCGCCAATCACCTGCGGCATGGGGAATTCCTTGGGCACATGCGGGTGGTGCAGCCAGGCGATCGCGCCGGAGGCTCCGACATGCGGATGCTCCAGGAAACTGGTGTAGCTGTTCAACTGCTCGTGCATGATGCGTTCGGCGGCAAGCCGCTCCGACCAGTGCGCGAATGTCTGCGATGCGAGCAGCGTGCGCAGCGTCGCGTTGATATCGGCGCTGTGGTCGTAGCGGCCCTGTGTCGTGCGGAAGCGCTCGTCCGCGGCGAAATCGGGCAGGTCCACCGCCTTGCAGAAGCCGAGCCATTCGTGCAGGCGGACGACGGTGATGGTCATCCAGCCGTCGGCGACCTGATAGACGCCGCTCGGTGCACCGGGCGGCCGGATCGCACCGCCTTCCAGATGGAATTGCATCAGGCGGACCACCTGAAGTCCGGCCGCGGCCTGCATCAGGCTCGCCTCGATATGGCGGCCGCGCGGTTCGTCGCGCCGCGCATAGAGCGCCGTGGATACCGCCGAATAGGCGTAGAGCGCGGTGCTCATGTCGATGGCGATGATCGGTGTGCGGTGCGGGATGCCGTCCTCACCCTTGTTCTCCACGGTGAGACCGGTATAGGCCTGCAGGATCGGGTCCATCGCGGGACGTTCGGCAAGCGGTCCCATCTGTCCGAAGCCCGACACCGACAGATAGATGATGCGAGGCTCCCGCTCGGCCACCGCGTCGTAACCGAAGCCCAGGCGTTCGATGACGCCTGGTCGGAAGCCTTGCAGGAACACATCCGCGCCTTCGATCAGCCGCCACAGGATGGCACGGCCCTCGTCCTGCTTCAGATCGAGCGCGATGGCGCGCTTGCCGAAGTTGGCGGGCAGCGAATAGGCGCACTGATCGCCGTACACCACGCCGAGATTGCGCGCCCAGTCGCCGACGCCGGGGGGTTCTACCTTGATGACGTTCGCACCGTACTGCGCGAGCAGCATGGCGCAATAAGGGCCGGCGACGCCCTGGCTCGCGTCGATCACCTTGAGGCCCGCAAATGGCTTGTCGTAGCTCATGGTCAGTGGTCAGTTTCCCGTGGTGTATGGGCGGAAGGTAGCCGGGACATGCGGATATTGCGAGCCTGTGTCATTTGCGCGCTTGCCGTGGTTCCGCGGGTGGCGGATGCCGGGTGCACGCCGATCGCGGAAGGAGCGCCTCGCGTGATGCAGGCTGCCGCGGCTGCGGACACGCTCACCATCAGCTTTCTCGGCCACGCCAGCTTTCTGATCGAAACGCCGGGCGGCGTGCGGGCAGTCACCGACTACAATGGCTACAACGTGCCGGTCGATCCCCCCGACATCGCCACGATGAACCACGCGCATTCCACGCACTACACGGATTATCCGGACCCGCGCATCGCGCATGTGCTGCGGGGGTGGCGGCAGGACGGCAAGCCGGCTCTGGTCGATCTGACGGTGGGCGATCTACACGTGGCGAACCTGCCGACCAACATCCGCGACTGGCAGGGCGGCACCGAGGTCTACGGGAACTCGATCTTCCTGTTCGAAAGCGCCGGCGTGTGCATCGCGCATCTGTCGCACCTGCATCACCTGCTGACGGAACAGGACCTGGTGCTGCTCGGCCATATCGACGTGGTGATGGCACCGGTGGACGGCGTCTATACCATGAGCCAGCCGGATATGGCCGCGGTGTTGGAGCAGATCCGTCCGCGATTGGTGCTGCCGATGCACTACTTCATGCGGGACGTGGCGGAGCGTTTCGTTGAGCTGATACGGGATCGGTATGACGTGCGGTGGAGCGACACGCCTGTGCTGCGGGTTTCGCGGGCGACGTTGCCGGGGCGGTCGACGATCGTGGTGCTGCCGGGTGGATTGTGAACGAGAATATCGGCTTGAGGCCACCTTACATATCTAAATTTAAGCTGAGGCGCTGTTCCAGCCGGCGCACCGCAGGAGACATGGTGCGACGCATTGCATCAGTGATGAGCTCGCCATACCTGTCGGCCCAGGAAAATTCGCGCTTACGTGCGTCCGCCAGCGTTTCTCCCCTCGACGGCGAGGCATGCCATGCGAGCGCGCGGGAAGCGCGGCTGTTGTCGGCCAGGCCGAGCTGCGCGAGCAGGCGATCTGCTGTCCCCTCCGAGTCGGCGACCAGGT
Source organism: Acetobacteraceae bacterium (assembly GCA_025452005.1). Classification (GTDB taxonomy): domain Bacteria; phylum Pseudomonadota; class Alphaproteobacteria; order Acetobacterales; family Acetobacteraceae; genus JAMXLO01. The sequence continues at coordinate 20,379 of JANWJK010000231.1, forward strand.
CTTCATATCGGACGACATAATCGATCTTCGCCGCGGGATGAGCCAGAATATTGAAGTATACCGCGATGTCTGAGGCGATGCCGGTAGGCTTCCAGCCCGAGTACTGATGTCGTGATATGATCACATCGCGATAGTCCCGCAGAATCAGCACGTCGGTGCTGTCGGGGAAACTCTCCCGCAGAACCTGCCAATACCAAGTGTAGGGAAACGGATATGGTTCGGTGGCATAGTGCCGGTCCGCGTCATTGATCATATCCCACCCGATAAAATTTGGAATTCCGCCGAGTTTCTGGCACCAGCGACGTTTGCCACTGGGCAGAACCGCACAAATCGCGGCATGCACCGCGGCAACGCCTGCGCTGGCGGGCGCGGCATCGCGGTCGGCGGATCCTGGGGTGAGTTCGCCCCCGCGATATGGAGCAAACACCAGCGCGGGAGTTTCGTTGCAGATCTGCAGGTCGCCTGTTGCGCCAAGAATGTTCTGCAGCAAGGTTGTGCCGGACCTGCCGATGCCATGGATATTGGTCGGTCCGGAAATATTGTCGGCGTTAGGCATAGTCCGTTAGTGCTCGGCACTGCGCTCAGCCGAGCGGGACTTGGCTGCCCCGCGACGCGGCATCCGACGGGTACCTCTTGGTGGGTGAAGGCTGCCGTTGCCCCGCTCGTGCCCGGTGGTGCCATTGGCGACGGGTTGCCGCAGGCGCTTCTGCATGAGTTCCAAGGGAATCCGCTCCCCAAGATGTATCTGCAGGGCGTCTTGCATATCGAGTACGGCCACGAACCCGGAGCGGCCTTCATCCATACCGTCCCTTACAAAATGCGCCAAGCCGGACCCGACGACCTGTCCGACCACGGCGCCGCCCACATCCTGATTGAGCGCCAGGTATTCCTGCTCCTCGAGGGCGGTGACGTGGTCGAGCAAGTTTGCCGCGGCTGCGACATTGCCGCCCCGCAATGCCAACCGGAACTTCACCGCTGTGACTTCCGCGATTTCCGCTCGCATATCGTGTGGGCGGCTGAGCAGCGCGAAGAGCCGCTCAGCCTGTTCTGCCAACAGGTCAGCCGAAATGGCGAGGGCTCTCAGGAATCGAAGCTGAGCTGGCGCGATCGAGATGCTGCCTCGCTCCCACGATACCGCAAAGGCTGCGATGGCCTCGGCAATCCGCCCAAACGAAAGGTCGATCAGTGCAGCGAGCGTCAAAACATCGCTCGGGGCGGAGGGCACTGGCGAGCGTGCCGGGACGTCCATCGATGCGGCCGCGGTCGTAGGGTCCGACCCGGACTGCGCGGCAGCGCGAGCGGCCGCAAGATCACGTGCGGCAACAGCGAAGCCAGGGGCCGATGTGGCACTGGCGAAATCCGCGAGCAGCTCAGCATATCGCGCAGTATCCTGCGGCTGCTCTACGAGCTTCGCCAAAAGGTCTTTGTGGGGGCTGAAATTTGACTTGTATCGGCTAAAATTCTCGGCATGCTCCAGCGCCCGCTTGCCGGCGGCAACAGAAATAAAGTCACGCCAGGCGGCGGGCTGTTCGATAATCTTGATGGCGTTGACCACCCGGTTCCAGTTTCGCATCGATGATGTCGAGCTTATCATTCCCGCGTGGTCAACCTGATAAAGGTAAAGCGGGAACGGGCATACCTCTATCTTAAGCCCGCTCTGAAGCATGCGCGCGTAGAGTTCGAAGTCTTCGTGCCCGACGCCATATTGCTCGGTGTAGCCCCCCACCGTGGCAAGGGCATCGCGCCTGATGAGCGCGGTGGCGGCTCCGAAGGCATTCTGCAAGGGCGCGACGGACAAGGGCCCGCCGATCGGGGCGTAGCTGACTTTCTGAACAAACCGCTCGGGAAATGGATGCGCCTGGCCGCGTCTGGATTCCGGCATGAAAAGGTTGAGACAATTGACGACCGCAGCCTGGGTCGCCTCCGCAGCGGTTACCAGGGTCTGAACCAGGTTCGGAAACGCGATGTCGTCATCGTCTAGGAACAGGATGTAGTCGGATTTCGTATTGGCTACGGCATGATTGCGTGCGGCACCGAGATAGCGGTTGCTCTGGCGCAGGAGGCGTATGTTTAGCTTGTCCATGAGGGGACCTAGCCGCTCGAGCAATAGCAACGTGTCGGGACGCGTGGAACCGTCATCCACGATGACGATCTCCAAGTTAGGATAGGTCTGCGTCGCCAGCGACATCATAGAGTCGAACAACTTGCCGGGGCGTTCATGGTGGGTGATCGCAGCGACGACCTTGGGACGTCGTGATGACACCCGCATTGCGCCCTGGGCTGTGCCACCGATCCGTTCATGCAGGTCGCACCACGTGCGCGCTGTTTCCGCAGGGCTCACTGCCAGGCGCGCTGCAGGCAATCCGGTTTGCACAGCCTCCACTAGCCTATCAGCCAGCGCCTTGCGCTCGATTTGGCAGGTAAGCGCCGTCACCACGCTGGGATCCAGCAACTCGCGCGCGCCACCGTCCACGGACGTGACCACCGCCCGACCCGCGAGTGCCGCCTCCAGTACGGTGTATGGGCTGTTCTCGAATGGCGAAGGCACGAAGACGGTCGCGCGCGGGTTGCCAGCCAGATACCGGCACGCAGACAGGCGATCGAGATCAGGCAGAAGACGTAGGGGAAACTGCCAGGTGTGCGCTCGATGCGCCAGATACAGCGGGGATGCCTCGCCGTTGACTGTCCCGAAGGGACCGAGAAATGTGACCAGCACCCTCGCACCTGTCAGCACTTCATTGGCGATGTCGAGACTGTCGCAGAAAGGAACGATCCCCTTGCGGTCCTCGTGGCGGCCAAACAGGATGATCTCATTGCACGCGCTGCTCTGCTGCGCCGCAGGAGAATCACCCAGCAAGCTTGCAAGGTGCAGGCTGATGTTCTGTATCACGCGGACGCGGTCGGGCGGGGGCAGTGAGAAGCCGTTCCGTTCCAGCCAGTCGATCATATACCGGCTCGGAGCAGTGAGGACATCGGCTCGGGCGATGCTCTCTCGCTCCATGAAGTCAATCGTCAGCTGATCCTCATGGCTGAATGGATGATGGTTCGCCTCCAGGGTCCATCGCGTCGGGCCATGCGCCTGCACGAGCAGGCAAGTTTCTGCGAACGCCAGCCGCTGCCGTTTTGCCGTCAGACAAGAGAAACCGAGCCCCTTGTAGTCATGAAAATGAATGATATCGTACCGCTGACTGCTCCCCAGAAGGTGCCGGAAAATGCCATACGACCGCTTCTCGTAGGATGACGGCTCCCACGCATGCTGACCTAGGTCCGGCCGGATGACATGGATGCCACGATCTTCATAGTAGTGTGACAGCCGTGCGCTTTCATTGGCGTCATGGCTGATTGGAACATACAGGATATCCACCGGATGACCCGTGGCACGCAGCGCCAGAGCCATTTCATGAAAAGCTCCGCCTATGCCCCCGGAATTCGATCCTAGAGAGAGTTCTTCGGTCACCAGGCAGATTGCGGCGGGCATTTGTGCTCCCCGTAACAGGCGATACCCACGACTGAACACTCTTGCGTTCGCAATAAACAAAACGTTAACGCTGGTTCAACTACTGCAGTCCCTGGCAGTACGGAGCACCCACATGATGCGGTCCAACCAGAGATACGTGTCCGAGATTGTGGACATGTGGAAAAATGATCGATCGGCCGATTTCCCTTATTTTGCCAAATACGACACTGCCGATGCGACCGATCCGTTCTGGAAGCCGGGCACGCTGTTCGCGCGAGCCTTCAGGCAACTGGACCTGGCGTGCACGCTCGAGATCGCCTGCGACACAGGCCGCCATTCGGCCAGGATCGTTGATAAGGTGGGCGCCCTCTACATGATCGACACTTCACCGGACGCGTTGGCCGTCGCCAAGGCAAGGTTTTCGGAATATCCGCATGTGCAGGTTCTGAATCCCAGCGACGGCGAAAGCATTCCGCTCGACGCCTGCTTGGTCACGGCCGTCTTCTGCTTCGATGCGATGGTCCACTTCGAGGCTACAACCGTGGCCAACTACCTGTCCGAAAATAAGCAGGGTTCTGATCTCCGGAGGGCGGGCGCTATTGCATCACTCGGTGTACGACAAGAACCCAACCGGGACATTCCGCCAGAACCCAGGATGGCGCAATTACATGAGCGAGTCGCTATTCGCGTATCTGGCGTCCCGAGCGGGGTTATTGATCATCAGCAGCGTGACCTTCAATAAACGACAGGAGTGCGCCATAATCGATGGGCTGTCGCTCTTGCAAGCAGTTTGAAGCGGCGGGCAGGCTATCCCAGCATCGCTGTCTCGACGTCCCCCACGCCAGCAAAATCCACCTCCACCCGATCTCCTGCGGCGATCGGGAACTGCCGCGTAAACGAACCGCTCATGATGATGTCGCCGGCGCGGATTTCCCGCTGGAACTCTCCCAGCTTGCGTGCCAGCCAAACCACGGAGTTCAGCGGGTTGCCGAGTACCGCATCGCCCCGGCCTGTCGCCACGGTCTCCTTGTTGATCCGTACCGTCGCGGCGACCTGGTCCAGTGCCAATTCCCCGAGAGCCACCGGATTGCCCAGGATCACCGTCTTCTGTTGGGCGTTGTCGGCCATGGCGACGGCGATCTGCGCGGACAGGTCGCCACGCGTCTCGATGATCTCCAGCGCCGGATAAACCGCATCGATCGCCGCACGCGCCGTCGCGATATCGATCTCGCCGCTTAGTGCCCGGCCGACGCGCAGGCACAGTTCCGGTTCGAAGCCAGGCCGTATCAGCTCATCGCGACGGAACGTGTGGCCGGATGACTTGCTCTCAAGGATGCAGCCGAACACCGGCTCGTGGAAGCCGAACTGCTGCTGGATCGGTTCCGCGGTGAGGCCCACCTTCCAGCCGATCTGCCGCTCGCCCGCCGCCGCCCGCCGCGCGATCATGCCAAGTTGGATGCGGTAAGCCTGGTCCAGCGTCAGCCGGTCGAACCACTGCGGCGGGAAATACTCGCCGCGCGCACGCGCGTTCCAGAATTCCTCGATCGCGGCCTGTTCGTCGAACGGCATCGTGCTTCCCCCGGCGTGCTCGACCCAGGCTAGGGCCAGCGCGTGACGGTTGCCAAGGCCGGGCCACCGTGCAAGCTGGCATGCCAGAACGAACCGCAATCACCGGGAGGCCGTCACATGCGGATCGCCATCATTGGCCAGCAGGATTTCGGCAAGGCAACGCTCGAGGCGTTCCTCAGCCGCGGTGACACGGTCGCCGCCGTGTTCTGCGCGCCCGAGAAGGGCCGCCCCGATCCGCTGCGCGTCGCCGCGGAGGAACGCGGCGTGCCGGTCCATCAGTTCCCGAAGCTGACCGATCCTGCCGCGCTGGAGGCGATGCGGCAGGCAAACGCCGAGGTCGGCGTGATGGCCTACGTGACCCAGTTCGTGCCGCAGGATTTCTGCAACATACCGAAGTTCGGCACCATCCAGTTTCATCCCAGCCTGCTGCCGCTGCATCGCGGTGCCTCGTCGATGTCATGGGCAATCATCTGCGGCCGGACCGAGACCGGGTTCTCGATCTTCCGGCCGACCGACGGCCTGGACGAGGGGCCGGTGATCATGATGCGCTCCGTGCCGATCGAGCCGGAGGACACTCTGGGCTCGCTCTACTTCGGCAAGATCTTCCCGATGGGCGTGGCGGCTTTGGTCGAAGTGGCCGAGAAGGTCGTGGCCGGAACCGCGCCGGCGATCGCGCAGTACGAGCCGAATGCCGGCTACGAGGGCATCGTCCGCGAGGCGGAAACCCGCATCAACTGGGCCAACCACGTGGACATCATCTTCAACCTGATCCGTGGCTGTGATCCCGCACCCGGCGCCTGGACTACCGCCGACGGCAAGAAGCTGTTCGTGTACAACGCGACGAAGCGCATCGCGCGGACGTTCTCCGACGTGAAAGGGAGAAAGCTCGGCGAAGTGGTGGCGATCAATGATGGCACGCTGGTCGTGCATGGCCAGGGTGGTTTCATCGAGATCGCCCGGGCCCGGCCGGATGGGGGTAGGAAGGGAGCGGCCGGCGAAGCCGGCGTCTCTGTGGGCACAATACTGGGGGCGTGATGCCAAGTGCCACTGCCAATACTGGGCAAGTAACGCGGGAGTAATTCAAAGTCACGTAATATTACCGCTGAGGACCCCGCACGCAATCGTGACCGGGCGGCGGATTATTATGCTTTTGTCAATTGATGATTCATCGCACCTTCCGCGCGCCACAGGGCCCAGGCAGCGTTCCTGTAGCAAAATCCAACCGCTGTCGGGGGATCCGCGATGAGACGTCACTCTGCCGCCTTGGGTGCGGCTGGACTGTTTGCGTTCGGCGCAAGCGGCGCGCAGGCGAACCTGGTATTCACGAACATCGTGGACCCGGCCAATCCCACCTTCACCCAGGCACTCGGCATCAACGACTCGAGCATAATCGTCGGCTACGGCAACGGCACGACGTTCAACGGCTTCCAACTCGTGTTGCCGGCAAACTTCACGCGGCAGAATGTACCGGGCGCCGATGGCGGCACCCAGGTGATCGGCATCAGCGGTACCGGCACGACCGTCGGCTTCTCGATCACAGGCGGTGTCACCAACGGGTTCGCGCAGAATGGCGGTACCTTCACAACCGTGAATCAGCCCGGCACGGCCTTCAATCAGGTCCTTGGCATCAACAAGTCGGGCACTGTCGCAGCAGGTTATTCATCCACGGACCCGGCCGGGGCCACACTGCAGAAGGCGTTCACGGTGTCGGGCGGCCCCTCGTTCGCGAGCCCCAGCTTCACCGACATCAACGCATTGCTGCCGACCAACTTCAACAGTCAAGCCACAGGCGTGAATGATGCTGGCAGCGTCGTCGGATTTTATGACACCGGCGGCGGCCTGTTCTCCTCCTTCGAGGATGTCGGCGGCGTGGTGACGTCGTTCCAGCCGTTTGGCTCTACCTCCAGCCAGGCGCTTGGCATCAATAATCTCGGCGATATCGTCGGCGACTATTTCGACGCGGGCGGAGCGATGCACGGCTATCTTGATGTTGGCGGCGTATTCACCTCGTTCGATCCGACGGGTTCGACCGCCACCACCGCCAACGGCATCAATGACAACGGTCAGATCGTCGGCTTTTTCGTGGATGCCAACGACAACACGATAGGTTTCCTGGCCAACGTCCCTGAGCCGGCGACACTGGTGGTGTTCGCAAGCGGTCTTGCGGGACTCGCACTTGTCCGACGCCGCAAGTCCTTGCGCGGCAGTTCGGCCTGAGCAGGTCGCAAGGTACTCCGCGGCGACGGTTGCTGCGTCGTCGCCCCTTGCGGCGCCCGGACCGGCGTTGAATTATTCGGCAGCGCGGAGCGTCGTGACGGGCTTGGTGTTCCTTGGTGTCGAGACCGAGGATGCTCGCTCGAGGAGAGCAACGACGCTCTGGCGCGGCCGGTGACCGCGAGGGTGCGGACCGTTCAGGGAAGGAGGAACCAACATGCCAGTCGTTCGCGCCGCAGACCGCACCACCAAACAGGGCGCTGCCAGCACATTCTCGGGCACCGTGTTCCAGGATGAGGTCGTCGTCGGCACCGCGCCGTCGCGCATGCGCGCCTCGGTGGTGTCGTTCACCCCTGGCGCGCGTACCGCCTGGCACGCGCATCCGGTCGGGCAGACGCTCTATTGCCTGTCCGGCGTCGGGCGCATCTGCTTCGAAGGCGAGAAGCCACAGGCGCTGAACCCCGGCGATACCGTGATGATCCCACCCAACGTGCAGCACTGGCACGGCGCCGCACCGGATCGGCTGTTCGCGCATCTGGCGATGTCTGAGAACAGCGACGCCGGCGCCGGCACGTCGTGGGGCAAGCATGTCACCGACGCGGAGTATACGCAGCCGGTATGATCCCCGCGTCATAGCGGGGAGCGCAGCGACGAAGCATCTCGATCAGCGCGAGATCTGACGCCTATTCAGCCGCCGCCCTGGCCGGTCCACCGCCCAACGCGCCGGACGCCTTGATCTCCGCGACCCGGCTTTCGTCGAGACGCAGCACGTCGCGCAGGATCTCGTCGGTATGCTCGCCGAGCAGCGGCGAGCGCTTCACGTCCGAGATGCTGTCCGACATCTTGATCGGGTTGCCGACGGTCAGATACTTGCCGCGCGTCGGGTGATCCACCTCGACCACCGTGCCGGTGTCACGCAGCGACTGCTCCTCGGCGATCTCCTTCATGGACAGGATCGGGCCGCAGGGAATGTCGTATTTGTTCAGGATGTCCATGGCCTCGAACTTGGTCTTGGTCATGCACCACTGCTCGATCGTGTCGAAGATCTGTTTCAGCTTGGGCAGCCGCGCAGGCGGCTTGGCGTAGCCCGGATCGGTCTTCCACTCGGGCTTGCCGATCACGTCGCAGATCGGTTCCCACACCGGCGCCTGCGCGATGAAGTAGATGTAGGCATTGGGATCAGTCTCCCAGCCCTTGCACTTCAGGATCCATCCCGGCTGTCCGCCGCCCGACGAGTTGCCCGCGCGCGGCACGGCATCGCCGAATTCGCTGTCCGGGTACTGCGGATATTCTGTCAGCGGCCCATGCGCCAGCCGCTGCTGGTCGCGCAACTTCACGCGGCAGAGGTTCAGCACGCCGTCCTGCATCGCGCACAGCACCTTCTGCCCACGTCCGGTCGTCACCCGCTGGAACAGCGCCGAGACGATGCCGAGAGCGAGATGCAGTCCGGTGCCGGAATCGCCGATCTGCGCGCCGGTGACCAGCGGCGGTCCGTCGTCGAAGCCAGTGGTAGAGGCGGCGCCGCCGGCGCATTGCGCGACGTTCTCATACACCTTGCAGTCCTCGTACGGCCCCGGGCCAAAGCCCTTCACCGAGGCCAGGATCATGCGCGGGTTCAGCGACTGGATGTGCTCCCAGGTGAAGCCCATGCGGTCGAGCGCACCAGGGGCGAAATTCTCCACCATCACGTCGCAGGTCTTCACCAGCGCCTCGAGCACCGCCTTGCCCTGTGGGTTGCGGCCGTCGATGGTGATCGAGCGCTTGTTGTGGTTCAGCATGGTGAAATACAGGCTGTCCACCTTGGGGATGTCCTGCAACTGCCCGCGCGTGATATCGCCGACACCCGGCCGCTCCACCTTGATAACGTCGGCACCGAGCCAGGCCAGAAGCTGCGTGCAGGTCGGTCCCGACTGCACGTGGGTGAAGTCCAGGATGCGAACGCCGTCGAGTGCTTTGGACATCTTATGCTCCTGTCTTCTTCGTCAGCGCGCTGCGCGGGTTGAGATTGCCGATGTTGCCGCTCTCGCTCCCCGCCGCCGGGTCGATCACCGCGTTGATGAGCGTGGGCTTGCCGGAATCCATGGCCGCGTCGACAGCGCGTTTCAACTCGTCAGGCGTGGTCGCGTTGACGCCGACGCCGCCGAATCCCTCGATCATCTTGTCGTAACGGGAACCTGGAACGAACATGGTGGTGGCCGGGTCGGCGCCGCCGCCGGGATTTATTCCATCGCCGCGATAGATGCCGTCGTTGTTGAACACGACCACGCAGACCGGCAGGTTGTAGCGGCAGATCGTCTCCACCTCCATGCCGGAGAAGCCGAACGCGCTGTCGCCCTCGATCGCGAGCACCGGCTTGCCGGTCTCGACCGAAGCGGCGATGGCGAAGCCCATGCCGATGCCCATCACGCCCCAGGTGCCGACATCGAGGCGCTTGCGCGGCTGATACATGTCGATCACGCCGCGGGCCTGGTCGAGCGTGTTCGCACCCTCGTTCACCAGGATCGCATCCGGACGCTCCTTGATCACGTCGCGCAGCACGCGCAGCGCGGAGTGGTAGTCCATCGGGATCGAGTTCTTCCCCAGCCTGGTCGCCATCCTGGCGATGTTGGTGTCTTTCTTTTCTCGGATCGCCTGCGTCCACTCCGCCGGCGGCGGGTTCCAGTCGTCGCCCATGGCGCGCAGCAGCGCGGCTACGCAGGAGCCGATATCGCCCACCAGCGGTGCCGCTATCTCGACGTTGCTGTCCATCTCGCGCGGCTCGATGTCGATTTGGATGAACCGCTTCGAGCCCGGCTTGCCCCATTGCCTGCCCTTGCCGTGGCTCAGCAGCCAGTTGAGCCGCGCGCCGATCATCATCACCACGTCGCTGTCCGCCAGCACGGTTGACCGCGCGGCGGCGGCACATTGCGGATGCAGGTCGGGAAGCAGGCCCTTGGCCATGCTCATCGGAATGTACGGAATGCCACTCTTTTCAACCAGGGCGCGTATGTCGCTGTCGGCCTGGGCATAGGCCGCGCCCTTGCCGAGGATGATCAACGGCCGCCTCGCACCGCGCAGCAC
>JANWJK010000232.1 GCA_025452005.1 Acetobacteraceae bacterium
CCGCCATGCCTATCAGATTGACGATCAGCCGGCCGGCCGTGATGCAGGTGATCTGGTTCACGTCGTCGCGCGGCGTGATCTCCACCACGTCCATGCCGACCACGCGGCCCTTGCGCACCAGGCCATGGATCAGTCGCCGCGCCTGGTCGAACGTCACGCCGCCCGGGCAAGGCGCTGCGACCGCGGGGGCGATCGATGGATCCATGCCATCCAGATCGACCGTCAAATAGTAGCTCCCGCCATCAGGAATGAGTGCGAGTACCGCGTCCATGCCGATCTCGTGCAACTCCCAGGCCGGGATCAGGTGCGCGCCGTAGGCCAGCGCCGCGTCCACCTCCTCCTGCCGTGCGCTGCCGGTGGCACGGAGCCCGATCTGGAAGATCTGGCCGATATGCGCCATCTCTGATGCACGCCGGATCGGACTGGAAAGTCCCTCGCGTACGCCATTCACCTCGTCGCGCCAGTCGATGTGCTGGTCGATCTGCACCAGCGTGATCGGGCCGCGTCCCTCGAATGCGCGCAGCACAGGGATCGGCACGCCGTGGTCGCCGCCCAGTACGATCGGCAATGCGCCGGCGGCCAGTATCGCGCGCACCGCCTGCTCGGTGCGGCGAGAATGGGCAGCGGGATCGCCGAGATCGCTGCGTATGTCGCCGCAGTCCACCGCGCGGATCGTGCGGCCGGCGTAGAGCGGCCCACCCAGGTCGAAGTCGTAGCGTTCGAGCGAACGCACGATCCGAGAGGATGCGTTGCGCAGCGCGGTCGGCGCGTTGCTCTGATCGTTGGTGATGTCCTCATAGCTATATGCCTGGCCGTATGGAACGCCGAGGAATGCGATGTCGGCGTGCAGGCCTTCCAGGCTGGTCGTCGGCACGGCGCCCAGGAACGTGTCAGCCAGGCGACGTGGGGCTATTGTCAAACTCACAGCATCCCTCCTCTTTATGTCCCGGTCCGGCTCCTTCATGGTCCAGGCGATGACAACGCACCGCAAGATGCACCTGGTGGCCTTCCTGCTGGCGGGTCCGACCGCTCACCATCATGGCGCCTGGCGCCATCCGGAGGCCGATCTCGGCGTGTTCACACCTGAATGGCACGAGCATATCGCCCGCGTGCTGGAACATGGCAGGTTCGACAGCCTGTTCTTCGCCGACATCCTCGGGCTGTACGATCTGTATGGCGGCAGCTTCGCCAGTATCCTGCGCTGCGGCGGACAGATGGGGCTGCTCGATCCGATCCCTCTGCTGTCGATCATGTCGCGCGTCACCAGTCGCATCGGCCTTGGCGCCACGCTCTCTTCCACCTTCTACCCGCCCTATCACCTGGCGCGCTCGCTCGGCACGCTCGACCTGCTCAGCGGCGGGCGCGTGGCGTGGAACGTCGTGGCGTCGCACGGCCATCTGGAGGCGCAGAATTTCGGACTGGAGGAACTGCCCGGACGTGACGCGCGCTACGACTATGCCGATGAAGTGGTCGAGGCCATGTGCAGGCTGTGGGAAAGCTGGGACGCGGACGCGCTGGTACTGGACAAGCAGGCCGGCATATTTGCCGATCCCGACAAGGTGCATTACGCCAACTATCAGGGCAGATGGATCAGGACGCGTGGTCCGCTCACCGTACCGCGTTCGCCGCAGGGCCGACCGGTCATCATGCAGGCCGGATCGTCGCCGCGCGGACGCGACTTCGCGGCGCGGTGGGGCGAGCTGGTGTTCACCCTGCAACACAGCAAGGCGGACATGCAGGCGTTCTATCATGACCTGAAAACGCGCGTCGTCGCGCAGGGCCGCGCACCGGAGGAGTGCCTGGTTCTGCCCTCGGTCGACGTGATCATCGGCGAGACCGACGCGATCGCGCGTGAGCGGCAGGAATACGTCAACGGCCTGGTGCAGACCGAGGCCGGCATGGCGCAGATGTCCGGGCATATCGGCGTCGACCTGTCGCGCTTCCCGCCGGATCAGCCGCTGGCGGACATGCAGATCGATGCCGGCTCGCGCGGATCGCTCGACGTGATCCTGCAAGGCACCCAGGCGCAGGGACTGACACTCGGTGACGCGGCGCGGCGGTTCGCGACCAGCGAGCTGTGTCCACAGATCGTCGGCTCACCGGAATCCGTGGCGGACCAGTTGCAGGACCTGTTCGAGGCTCATGCGTGCGACGGTTTCATCCTGACGCCGACGCTGATGCCCGGCATGTTCGAACAGTTCGTGCGCGCAGTGGTGCCGCTGCTACAGGCGCGCGGCGTGTTCCGCCGCGACTACGCGGGCACGACGTTGCGCGAACACCTGCGCGGCTGACAGCACCGACGCGGAGACGCACAGGAGAGCAATGCATGCACATCGCGGTCACTGGAGGTCTCGGACGGCTGGGACGCTACGTCGTGCGGGAGCTGGCACAGCATACCGTGCGCGTGCTCGACATCGCCGCGCCGGTCGATCCGGTCGATCTGCGTGACCTCGACGCGCTGCGCACGGCGCTGCGCGACATCGAGGTCGTCGTCCATCTGGGCGGCATCGATCGTTCCTTCATCACCGACGATGCGGTGACGATGCAGGTGAACGCGATGGGCACCTGGAACCTGTTCGAGGCCAGTCTTCAGGTTGGCGTCCGCCGCGTGATCCAATGCTCCAGCAGCTCGGTGCTCGGGCTGGATTCCAGCAATCCGCACATGCCGCCCAGTTATCTGCCGATCGATGAAGCGCATCCGGCGCGCGCGACCGACGCCTACGGGCTCAGCAAGGTGTGCGGCGAGCGGATCGCCGAAGCGTACTCGCGGCGCGGATTGGAGGCGATCGTCATTCGTCCCTGCTTCGTCGCGTTCCCCGAGATGGCAGACTTCATGGCGGGCAAGCCCGGGCCGGAGGGCCGCGCCGAACCGATGCCCCTCCTGCGGACCTATGTCGGGCCGGAGGACTGTGCGCGCGGCTTCGCTGCCGCGGCAACGGCCGAATATCGTGGCTTCGAGACGTTCTTCCTGGCCGCCGATGACGCGTTCGCAAGCGAGCCGACCGTGGAGAGGCTCGAAGCGCTGTACGGTGCGGCGATTCCGCTCCGTGACACGGCCTTATACCAAGGCACCCCGCGAGCCTCACCGGTCAGCAACGCCGCGGCGCGCCGGCGCCTCGGCTGGACACCGACGACGCGCTGGACGTCCGGTTCAATCGCGCGTTGACTATTGTCGCACCGCATGGGGGAACGTCACATGAACCTGACCAATCAGGTCGCCCTGGTGACCGGCGCCGGCCAGGGCATCGGCAAGGCATCGGCTCTCGCCCTGGCCGAGGCCGGAGCGCATGTCGTCGTCGCCGACATCGACCGACAGAAAGCCGAGGCGACCGCAGACGCCATCATGTCGCAGCAGCGCCGATCGCTTGCCGTGCAGGCTGACGTCGGCGATCTGCGAGACATCGACCGCATGGTGCGCGAGGCGCTGCAACAGTTCGGCCAGATCGACGTCCTGCTGAACAACGCCGGCGTGACGCGCCGCGCGGACATCATGGACATCACCGAGGCCGACTGGGACCGTATCCACCGCGTCAATGCGAAGGGCGTGTTCTTCTGCCTCCAGCGCGTGGCACAGGAGATGATCCCGCGGCGCAGCGGACGCATCGTCAACATCGCCTCAATCGCCGGCAAAGGCTACGAGGGCACGTCAAACGCGGCCTACGCCGCGAGCAAGGGTGCCGTGATCAGCCTGACCAAGACAGCGTCGCAGCAACTGGGCAGGCACAACATCAACGTCAATGCGGTCTGTCCCGGCGTGACGCGCACCGCCCTGTCGGACGCCAACCTGCTTGTGCGCGCGCAGCAGGAAGGCGTCGGCGTCGAGGAGATGGAACGTCGCCGAGCCCAGGTAATCCCGTTGAAGCGCGCGAACGACCCCGAGGACATCGCCGCCATGGTGGTGTTCCTGGCATCCCCGGGAGCACGCAACATCACAGGCCAGTCGTTCAACGTCGACGGCGGCCTGATCCCGGATTGAACAGAGGAGGCATCCAATGAGCGCCGACCCCAATCAACTGATCCTGACGGGCGAAAACCCGTTCATCCGGCTGAGCGAGACGGATGGAGCGCCGTTCAGCACCAATGCCAGCTTCTGGCGCATCATCCTCAGTCCGGCGGGTCCGGGCCACGTGCTCTATATCAAGAGCGAACTGACGAACGACCGCCTGCGAATCTATTCGGACAACATCGCTATGGCGCGATGGCTGCAATCGACCGTGCAGGGCATGCTGAATGCCGAGACGGCCGACGCGTCGATCCCCATAATCGATGCGACGTTCTCCAAGGAAGGCGACCCGCGCTACTTCTGGACCGAGCGCGTGGAGGCGTGGGACGAAGAGATCGCGCTGACCTGGTACGGCATCGGCGAGCCGTTGCTGATCCATACCCAGCCGAATGCGGAGCCTGGCCGGCCATACGGCGTGTGCACCGTGCTGATTCCGGCGCTCGGCGCGAGGCTGACACGGAACGGCGTACAGGCGATCGGCCGGGCCTGGGCACGCGAGCGCGAAGGCCGGCCGTTCAGCACCTGCGCCCTGGCGTTCTCGGAAAGCTGGACCGCGGCGCGCTAGTCCAGCGGCCTGACGCACCGGCGCACGCGCTGCTAATCCCGCCTGAACCGGTAGTGGAACCGATCGCCGTCGGCCGTCACCAAGCCGGCCGTCGGTGAGGGAAAATGGATCGGCAGAAGCAGCGTATCGGTGTTCGCGACCGACGCCAGAAAGGTCCGCCGCGATACCGCCGCCTGCTTCGCGTCCCAGTCGACTCCGGGGGACCAATCGGGTTCCCGGCACTGGATCGCGTGGTGCATCATGTCCCCGGTCACCACCGCCCGCTGCCCACGAGAGATGATATTGACGCAGCAGTGGCACGGCGAGTGCCCCGGCGTCGGGGTCAAGGTGATGGTGTCGTCCAACGCGTAATCGTCATCCACCAGCAGCGCCTGTCCCGCCTCGACGATCGGCAGGCAGTTGTCCCGGAAGACCGTACCGGGCGGCTGGGCGCCGCGCGCATGTTCCGCTTCCCATGCGGCGTATTCCCTCTTGTGGAACACGTATTTCGCGTTCGGGAAGGTCGGCACCCAGCGCCCATCGCGCAGGGTGGTGTTCCAGCCGGTATGGTCGATGTGGAGATGCGTGCAGAACACGTAATCCACCTTGTCATAACTGACGCCGAGCGCGAACAGCTCATTCCGCCAGCGCTCCTTGCCGGGGAAATCAAACGGCGGCGGATGGCCCTTGTCCTCGCCGGTGCAGGTGTCCACCAGGATTATGCGACGCGGCGTACGGACGACGAATGTCTGGTAGGTGATGCACATCATCCCGAGCGCCGCGTCGAACACCTCGGGCTCCATCATCGGCAGGTGCCTGTTCCATGTGGCCTCGTCATAGGCCGGGAA
>JANWJK010000233.1 GCA_025452005.1 Acetobacteraceae bacterium
AGCGGCGACGATGGTCGACAGCGACCGCGTCATGATCGGCTCTCCTTGAAGGTGAACGCAGATCGTTCACAGGAGGCCGCTGTTTAATGGAATCTTAAGTGCAACGCTTTGATCTGGATCAAACGTGCGGGCGCGCGTAACGTTTTTCCGGAGTCTTCAGCTCTCCAGTTCGCTGTCCCAGTACAGATAGTCGCGCCAGCTCTCGTGCAGGTAGTTGGGCGGAAAGCCCCGCCCGTTGTCCTGCAGCTCCCACGTGGTGGGCTGGCGCGGATGGCTGCGCGGGAACATCCGGCACTCGCGCGGCAGGCGAGACCCCTTGCGCAGGTTGCAGTCACCGCAGGCCGTCACGACGTTCTCCCACGTCGTGCGCCCGCCGCGGCTGCGCGGCACCACGTGGTCGAACGTCAGGTCATGCGCGGGCCGGCGGTCGCTGCAGTACTGGCAGACGAACGCATCGCGCAGGAACACGTTGAACCGGGTGAACGCCGGCCGCCGCGCCGACGGGATGTAGTCCTTCAGCGCGATCACCGACGGTAGTTTCATGGTCAGCGACGGCGAGCGTACCTCGGTCTCGTATTCCGACAGCACGGAGACGCGGTCGAGGAACACCGCCTTCACTGCGTCCTGCCAGCACCACAGCGACAGCGGGAAATACGAGAGCGGCCGGAAATCCGCGTTCAGCACCAGCGCAGGATAGAATTGGCCACCGTCAGGCAAACGCCGCTCCTCTGCGTCCGGAGCGCAAATCTGGGGTCCAATCCGTCACCGACCCGCCAGATATTGTGCGCCGCCGAGAACCGGCTCGTTTATCGCAGAGCGCGCAACCGCCCGCAAGCCGGGCCGGTGCGGGATTCACCGGTTCGTCATGGGGTATGCGAAGCCGATCGCTTGAACGCATGTAGATCTCTCGTCGCCGCGGTTCTCGCTGTCATTGCGAGCGAAGCGAAGCAATCCCAGCCAGTTGGGCTCTACGTTGGAGATTGCCGCGTCGCTGCGCTCCTCGCAATGACAGGACAACCTGAACTATCGGCCATTCACCCGATTGCCCGTGCGCGGCAGGCCGTCAGTACAGCTCGCAGCGCCGCTCGCAGACTCAGCACAGCAAACGACGAGATCGAAGAACATTTCTAAACTCTTCTCGTCCGGTGCATTGCACCTCCCCCACGGGTCTGATGCCGGCCGTTCGCACCCCCACGCGGCGGATCGCCTCACTTCAAGCGGGAGAGGCGTTCAGCCAGATCGGCTGGAATGATGTCCCCCCGCTCGACGGGTGCGACCGGCACCTTCCGCGCGATGCGTTCCAGGTCATCCGGCTTCGCACGCCCAGCACGCTGCTGAAAGAAGGCTGCCGCGCACCGCTGTAATGTCACGTTGCCTGCTCGGCACCAAACCCGCGAGCCTGCGCGACGGGCCGGTCTAAGATAGTAAAATTAACGTTGAAAGTCCTTTGGCCTAACCTACATCCCGCGGATGATGCAAGCACCATCCGCCGCAGCCCGGCCAGACCTCGCCCTTCAGCTCCCCAGGGACGCCTACTGGATGCTGATCCATACCCTGCACGGCTCGCTGCCGCTGCCACCGCCCGGCTACGATGCCGAAGCCATCGCCCGCCGTGATCGCGACGCCATCGCCCAGGCGGCCTGCCTGCTGCCCGTCACCCCCGCCGAGGCGAGGCTGGCCGGCCGGTTCGCCGCCGCCGATGCCCAGGCCCACGAGTCCCTGCGCCTCGCTCGGGTGCACCACGCGGACGTGGCGCAGGTGATGAAATGCAGCGCCCAGGCCGCCTCCATGTGGCGCCAGTCGGACAGCGCGCTGCGGTCGCTGGAGCGGTTGCAGGAAGCGCGGCGCAAGCGCGACTCCGATCCCGCCGCGGCCAATCAGGCCGCCTGGACCGAACACTGCGTGCAGGGCTTCATGGCCAATGCACTGCATGGCGGCCCGGCGGCCTTCGACCCTGCTCCACCGCCGCCCGAGCCGGAGCCGGAGCCGGAACCAGAGCCGGCGGCCAGCGATGGGGAGCCAACGCGGGATCCGATCAAGGAGGCCGAGTTCTACGCCGCGATCTATGACCGTCGCGCGGTGGCGATCCGCCGCCACGGCGGCATGCCGCCCAACGCGACCTTCCCACCGCCGGAGGACGACATCCTCCACGTCCTGGTCACTGGCCGAACGCCGGCGCTGCTGGCGTTGGATCAGGAGGCGGAGCCGCGGGGCGACATAGAGGTTCCGCCCCAACGGGCAGCCGCCGTGGCCTGACGCAAGGAAAAATTCAAACGCAAATGTCGGCAGATGCACGCAAAGTACGCGGATGACGGTGTTGCGCAGCATCGCCCGCTTTCACAGCGTCACATGCTTATATTGGCACTGGCGCGTCGTCGTGCTCAGGCCCTATTCGCGTGTTTGGCGTGCATCTGCCGAAATCTGCGTTTCATGCTTTCTAGCTTGCCGCCTCACCGCACGACCGAGTGTCTCGCGAATCGACACTTTGAGACAATGACGCGACGCCCTGGAGCCTCACCCGCCGGCAAACGCCCGCTGCAACGCAAGTGCGCCCATCGCCAATCCGGTGTCATCGATCCCGTGGCCGAGCCGCGGTACATACACCGCCTCCACAGGCACGTTTGCGGCACGCAACGCCATCTCGGCGTCGCGCGAGCGCTGCACCGGCACCACATCGTCCGCCTCCCCGTGCACCAGCAGCACAGGTGCGCGGTTGGCGAGTTCCGCGGCCAGGGTCTCGGGCGCCACCAGCGCCCCGGAGAACGCCAGGATAGCGCGTGGCGCGACAACACGACGCAGGCCGGTGAACAGCGCCGTCATCGCACCCTGGCTGAAGCCCATCAGCGCAAACGCGTCCGCCCCCAGCCCGAGCCGCGGCAGCTCCGCATCGATGAACCCGTCCAGGAAACCGGCCGCGTGGCGCACGCCGGCCTCCACCACCGGCGGCGAGCGGTCCCCCACGCTCCACCATTGCCGGCCGAAGCCCGACTCATGCTCAAACGGCGCATCGACCGAGACGAACAGCGCGTCGGGCAGCGCGTGCGACCAGGTCGGCGCGAGGTCGATCAGGTCGTGGCCATCAGCACCCAGCCCGTGGCACAGCACGACAAGCTGTTTCGGCGCCGCCTTCGAGGCCGGTCCCCAGCGTGGTCCGTCGAGTTCCGCCATGCCTCTCTCCCATTGCCGCCGACGCCACTATCTTGTGTCGCATCGACATGTCCATCGTCACCCGCTTCGCGCCCAGCCCGACCGGCCACCTGCATCTCGGCCACGCGTTCAGCGCGCTGATCGCCTGGCGACGCGCGCGCGCAGCGGGCGGACGGTTCCTGCTGCGCCTCGAGGACATCGATCCCACGCGTTGCCGCCCGGAATTTGCCACGGCGATCCTGGAGGACCTGGCCTGGCTCGGCCTCGATTGGGATGGCGAGGTGCGCGTGCAGTCGGGGCACCTCGCGGAGTATCGCGCCGTGCTGGATGCGCTGGCGACGCGCGGCCTGCTGTATCCGTGCTTCTGCACCCGTGCCGACATCCAGCAATCGGCCGCCGCTCCGCATACGCCGGACGGGGCGCCGCTCTATCCGGGCACCTGCCGGTCGCTGTCGGCGGACGAGCGTGCCGCCCGGATCGCCGCCGGCGAGCGATACGCGTTGCGGCTGGATATGGCACGGGCACTGTCGGCGGTCTCGCAGTCATTGACCTGCGGCGAGGAAAGCGAAGCCACCATCGTCTGCCACCCCGAACAGTTCGGCGATGTTGTCCTCGCCCGCAAGGACGCTCCCGCCAGCTACCATTTGTGCGTCACCCACGACGACGCGTTGCAGGGTGTTACGCTGATCACGCGTGGCGCCGACCTGAAGCCGGCGACGCATCTGCATCGCCTGTTGCAGGCGCTGATGGGCTGGCCGGTTCCGGCCTACGCCCACCACGCATTGCTGACCGACGCGTCAGGCCGCCGGCTGGCGAAACGCGATCACGCCATGACCCTGCGCGAGTTGCGCGCCCAGGGTCATTCACCCGAAGCGGTGCGGCTCAGAATATCCGGCTGAACCAGCCCGCTTTGGCGCCTTGCGTGATGATCGGCGCGTAGCCCGGTGGCGGCGACCAGTTGATCAGGCGATCGACGAAGCCCGGATCCGGATACACCAGCCCGGATTTCTCGTTGATTGCCGCGCGGATGTCCGACGAGGCTGTCGGACCCGCCGCCTCGACGAGAGCGTCCTGGCCCGCGCTGCCAGCCGCCTGCTCGGCCGGCGTTGCATTGTCGCGGTTGGGGACGACGGCGCCTGGCCGCGCCGGGCGCATCGCCAGGCTTGGCGGCATGGAGAGCGGCATCTGCGTGCCCGCCACGGTCTGCGGCGCGGAGTCGCGCGACAGGCTGAAGTTGCGCGTCAGGGCGTCGCTGGAAGAACAGCCGGCCAGCAGCAGGATCAACAGCAGGGGCCAGCGTTGCATCGCGGTCTCCTTCATTGCGTCACGCAGCGCGCAGCCGAGGCAGGATGCGCAGCGCATTGTCGCGGTCGATCGCCCGCAGTTCATCGGCGGCGAAGTTGGCGGCAAGTCCGCGCTGATACTCCGTCCCGCTGCGGTACGGATAGTCCGTCCCGAACACGATCTGCGATACCGGCACCAGTTTCGCCAGCGCGCCGATCGTCACCGCGTT
The DNA here is from genome assembly GCA_025452005.1 of Acetobacteraceae bacterium. Classification (GTDB taxonomy): domain Bacteria; phylum Pseudomonadota; class Alphaproteobacteria; order Acetobacterales; family Acetobacteraceae; genus JAMXLO01. The sequence goes on from JANWJK010000233.1 coordinate 4,661, forward strand.
GGAGACCTGTGCGGTGTCGTAGTAGAAACGGCGAAGCTGGCCGTCCACCATTTCGCGGGTGAATTTGCCCTTGTAGGGCGGCGTGCTCACCATCTGGATCTGCAGCCGTTCGGCAACCGCGGTCAATACGCCGCCACCGTGCGAGAAGATGAAGTTGATCTCGCCGTAGCGCTGCGCCGATCCGCTGAAAATGAGGTTGACGATGCTCCGCGTCGTGTCGGCGCCGTATTCCACCGCCGCGTCGCCAACGCCCTCGACCAGATTGACGCAGCAATTGGCAGTCGTCGGGTGGGTGTAGACCGTTGCCTTGCGGCGGTTCAGCTCGTCGAACACCGGCGCGAACTGCGGATAGCCGAGCCACTTGTCGCCGTAGCTGGTCATCATGCCGATGCCGTCGACCTTCAGGGTGTCGAATGCGTATTCGATCTCCTTCAGGCATTCGTCGATATAGGGCATCGGCAGCATGGCGAACACGCCGAAGCGGCCGGGGTGATCGGCCATGAGCTGCCTGGCGTATTCGTTCGACTCGCGCGCGATGCGGGCGGCGTCGGCCGCGGGCAGGAAGCCTACCTGCGGTGTGGTCGGCGAGGTGATGGCGGTGGCGATGCCGGCCTTGTCCATGTCCTCGATCGAGCGCTGCGGCGTCCAGCTCGTCAGCGGCGGGTTATCGAGCTTCGCCTTCTTCAATGCGTCCAACCAAGTGGGCGGCGCGATGTGATGATGCACATCGATGCGATGCGGCTGCTCGTCCGCCCGCACGCCGGTGGCGGTGAACGCGGCCGCGCCGGCAAGGAACCAGCGGCGGCCGCACGACAAGGTGCGGCAACAGGTGCAGTTTCTATGGTTCATTGTCCCGTTTCCTCCCGGCTGTCATTGCTGCACGGCCGAATACGGCCAGATC
>JANWJK010000234.1 GCA_025452005.1 Acetobacteraceae bacterium
GATTGACATCCAGTTCCACGATCGCCTCGCGATGGTCGGCGGCGAACCGCGCGACCCCACAGATAACCTCGGCCAGCCGGTTCCGATCGACCGCCGGCATACCGCGGAAGCCATTCAGCAGCCGCGCACCTTTGAGCTGCGCGAGCAGCCCCAGCGCTTCGTCGTGCGTTACCGGTGCCGGTGCCAGCGCCGTGTCCTGCAACAGCTCGACCAGGATGCCGCCGAGGCCGACGACGACGAGCGGCCCGAACAGCGGATCGACGCGCGCGCCGACCACCATCTCGACGCCCTGCGACATCATCTTCTGCACCAGCACGCCGGCGATGCGCGGCGGCGGCGTCACCGCATTGGCGCGTGCCATGATCGTCTGATACGCCTCGCGCAGTTCGTCCGCATTGCGCAGGTTGAGTCGCACCACACCGGCTTCGGTCTTGTGCGGCAGGTCGGGCGACTCGACCTTCAGCACCACGGGATAGCCTAGAGATCCCGCGGCGTTCACCGCCTCGTCCACACCTTGCGCGACGCGTTCGCCGACCACCGGCACACCGTAGAGAGCGAGCGCCTCCTTCGCCTCGCGCTCGGTCAGCGTGCGGCCGCCCGCGGCAGCGATCAGCCCGCCCGCCTGCCCCATCGTCTCCGCCGGCGTAGGTGCAACCACAAGCGCGCCGGCCGCGCGCCTGGCAGCGCGCCAGTGCCATGCGGCGAGTGCGGCGAAGCATGACGGCATGGAACGGAAGAATGCGACATGTTCCGCCTCTTCGGCCTCCTTCACGCCGGGTCCTTCCAGCCATTCGCTCTGCCAGGCGATGCAGGCGATCTTGCCATGCTTTGCCGCAAGCGAATCATAGACAGCGACACGTTTTGCCGACGGTGCGTAGCCGTAGGTCTGCGGCACCACCAGCGCACCGTACGCCGGATCGCCGAGCAGTGCGTCGGCGCAGGCGCCGAGCGATTCCGGGTTGGCCAGGATCTGTGCCGTCACGTCGCACGGATTGCGCGCCGAGCCGAACTCGGGGATATGCGCGAGCAGCACATCGCGCACCGCATCCGACGGCTGCACCAACGGTACGTCGAACTGTTCGGCGCGATCGGCCGCCATGATCGCCGCGCCGCCCGACGCCGCGACCACCGCGACGCCGCGCGCCTTCGGCGGCCTCGCCTTGGCGAAGAACGCGGCGGTCTCGCACAGCGCCTCGTAGTCCTCCACCAGGATTGCGCCGGCGCGGCGGAACACCGCGCGATACGCCGCCTGCGATCCGGCCAGCGACCCTGTGTGCGACATCGCCGCCGCCGCACCCTGCTCGCCTGTCGCCATCTTGAACACGATGAGCGGCTTGTCGCGCTGCCACGCGCGTTCCGCGGCGATCAGCATGCGCTCGGGCTCTGCCATGCCTTCGAACACGCAGGCGATCGCCGCGCACGACGGATCGTCCGCGAGATAGGAGATATAGTCCGCCATATCGACATCGCAGGAATTGCCGGAGGTCAGCACGTGGCTGAACGACACGCCGCGCACCACCGCCTGCGCCAGAGCCATCCCGAGCGCGCCCGACTGGCTCACCATGCCGATCGACTGGCGGCGCGGAGCGGGGATCGGCGTGATGTCCATGAATGTCACGCGCATGTCGAGCGGCGCATTCACCACGCCAATGCAGTTCGGCCCGACGATGCGCATGTTGCTGTCGCGTGCGATCGCCGCGAGGCGATGCTGCTGTGCGAGGCGGTCCTCCTTGCCGGTTTCCGCGTAGCCCGAGGCGAATACGATCACACCGCCCACGCCAGTGGACGCGCATTCCAGCACGATCTCCTCCACCGCCTCGCGCGGCGCGGTGACCACGGCGCAGTCCGGCACTTCCGGCAGTGCGGCAACATCTGGGTAGCAGCGCTGATCGCCGATCCGCCCGTAGCGCGCATTCACCGGATAGACCCGTCCGCCATAGTGCTTCAGGTTCATCAGCACGCGTTCGCCGAACGAGCCGGCCCGGGTGGAGGCGCCGACCACCGCGATGCTGGCGGGATGCAGCAGCCGCGTGAGATCGGCGTGCTGATAGACAGTCGTTCGTTTCGTTTGCATGGCGTGCTCGATTGACGTTTTCGGACGGCAAGCATACTGATCGGTAGCTCCCCGGCAAAGGACACCAGGATGTCGTCGCTGTTCGATCTGACCGGCAAGGTCGCCGTCATCACCGGCTCCAGCAAGGGCATCGGCCGTGCGATCGCCGAACGCATGGCGGAGCACGGCGCGAAGGTGGTGGTGTCCAGCCGCAAGGCCGATGTCTGCGAGACAGTGGCTGCCGGCATTCGCGCCAAGGGCGGCGAGGCTGCGGTGATCCCGTGTCACATCGCGCGCAAGGAGGAGCTGCAGAAGCTGGTCGATCAGACCACGGCGCTGTGGGGCGGCATCGACATCATGGTCAGCAATGCCGCGGTCAACCCCTATCTCGGGCCTGCCGCCGGCGCATCGGACGAGGTGTATGAGCGCGTGATGGGTGCCAATGTGCGCAGCAACTTCTGGCTGGCGAACATGGTGTGCCCACAGATGGCCGCGCGCGGCGGCGGGTCGTTCATCGTCATATCGTCGATCGGCGGGTTGCGCGGGACGGCGTCGCTCGGGCTGTACGGGATCTCCAAGGCCGCCGACATGCAGTTGACGCGCAACATCGCGGTCGAGTGGGGACCGAAGAACGTGCGCGCCAACTGCATTGCGCCAGGCCTGGTGCGCACCGACTTCGCGCGTGCGCTGTGGGAGGATCCGGTGCGCTATCGCAAGACGACGCGCGACAATCCGTTGCAGCGGATCGGCGAACCCGACGAGATCGCCGGCGCGGCGGTGTTCCTGGCATCGGCCGCGGGGAGCTTCGTCACGGGTCACACGCTGGTTGTGGACGGCGGCACGACGGCAGGGACCGTGCTGCAAAAGGACGACTGAGCTGACGCGCGACGACGCGGCATCGCTGGATCGCGCTGACGGACTTGCGGCATTCCGCGAGCGGTTCGTGCTGCCGGATGACGTGATCTATCTGGACGGCAATTCGCTCGGTCCGCTGCCGAAGGCGACGAAGACCCGTGTATTGGAGGTGCTGGAACGGGAGTGGGGGCACTCGCTGATCCGAAGCTGGACGGATCACGGTTGGATCGATCTACAGTTCCGGGTGGGAGAGAAGATCGGTCGGCTGATCGGTGCCCCAGCGGGCACGACGGTGGTTGCTGACTCCACATCGGTCAACCTGTTCAAACTGCTCGCCGCGGCCTTGCATATGCGGCCGGGCAGGGCGGTGATCCTCACCGAGGAAGGCAACTTCCCGACCGATCTCTATGTGGCACAAGGCCTCACCGCGTTGCTGCAACGTGGCCATGTGCTGCGGCAAACCGCCGACGTCATGTCGAAGCTCGACGACACCGTTGCCGTGCTGATGCTGACGCATGCCAACTACCGCAGCGGCGCGATGCACGACATGGCGGCGCTGACGCGTGCGGCGCACGCGGCGGGAGCATTGGTGCTGTGGGACCTGTCGCATTCGGCCGGCGCGGTGCCGCTGCGGCTCGATGCGGACGGTGTCGATTTCGCCGTAGGCTGTGGCTACAAGTATCTGAACGGCGGTCCTGGCGCGCCGGCGTTTCTCTTCGTCGCGAAGCACCTTCAGGACGATCTGCGGCTGCCGCTCACCGGCTGGCTCGGCCATGCCGCGCCGTTTGCATTCGAAAGCAGCTATCGCCCGGCCGCCGGTGTTGCACGTGCCGTGGTGGGCACCCCGCCGATCCTGTCGCTCGCCGCACTGGAGACGGGCGTCGACATCGCGCTGGAGGCACCGATCGCCGCGGTGCGCGCGAAGTCGCTGCGGCTGGCCGAGCTGTTCATCGCGCTGACAGAGCAGGAGGGTGGGTTCAGGTTGCTGACGCCGCGCCAACCGGCGGCGCGGGGTAGCCAGGTCGCATTTGCGCATCCGGACGGCTACGCGATCATGCAGGCAATGATCGAGCGCGGTGTGATCGGCGACTTCCGCGCACCCGACGTGCTTCGCTTTGGCCTCGCGCCGCTGTACGTGCGGTATGTCGATGTGTGGGATGCGGTGGCCGTGGTCCGGGACGTGATGCGCGGCGAGGCATGGCGTGATGCGCGGTATCAGCAAAGACGCAGTGTGACGTGACACCCCCTCCCCAACCCTCCCCCGCTTCGCGGGAGAAGGAGTTCAGGCCGGAGACTCCCTCTCCCGCAAAGCGGAGGAGGGTTGGGGAGGGGGCGCCGCTAACCGTTCTTCGTCTTTTTTTCCAGCGCCTCGGTCAGCCGCTGCGGATCGACCTCGATCTTCACGCCGGCCCTTTCCAACTGGCACAACATCATCGATCGCGAGTCACGTTCGGCCCAACCGCGGTTCAGCCCCTCTTCCAGATCCGCCAGTGCCAGGTTCGCCAGCCGCATCGGCACGTTCAGTTCGCGTCCCAGCGCTGTTGCCAGCGCCACATCCTTGCGCGCAAGGCGCAGCGCGAACGCCGGCGGCTCGTACTCGTTCGGCAGGAACTGGTCGGTCAACGAATCGAACGCACCGCGCCTGCCGATCGCACCTTGGCGCACCGCTTCCCAGATCGCCAGCGGCTCGATGCCGGCCTTCACGCCCATGCTGAACACTTCCGCCGCCGCCGCCGTGGCGATGTAGCCAAAGCAGTTGTGCACCAGTTTCGCCACCGACCCGGCACCGATCGGTCCGATATAGCGCGCCGCGTCGCCGATCATGTCGAGCACCGGCTTCCACGTCTCGAACACGGCTTCGTCGCCGCCGCACCAGATCGCCAGCTTGCCACTTGCCGCGCCGCGCGGACCGCCGCTGACCGGCGCGTCGAACAGATGTGCGCCTTTCGCGGCGAATTCGTCGTGCGCCTTGCGCACAACGGTAGGTGAATTGGTGGTCAGGTCGAAATACGCGGTGCCCTTCTTAATGCCGGCCAGCAGGCCTGCCGCCACCGCTTCGAACTCGGGCGGGCCGGGAAGCGAGGTGAAGATCACCTCGCTCTGCTCTGCCACCGCCTGCGGCGAGTCCGCCCAGATCGCGCCATCCTGAACATGACGCCTGCCTGCCTCGCGGCGGACGTCGTGCACCACCAGCGTGTCGCCGCGCGCCTTCAGTCCCTTCTGCAAGTTCGCGGCCATGCTGGCGCCCATGGTGCCAAGGCCAATGAATCCTGCCTGCATGTGCGCGCTCCTGTTACGGATTGGCCTCGAACACCTCGCGCGCGATATTCGCCGCGGTCATCGCCGCCGGCCAGCCGGCATAGAACGCAAGATGCGTGATAACCTCGGACAGTTCCTCCTTGGTAACGCCATTGACCAGCGCACGCTGGAGATGGCCGCGCAACTGCTCCGGCCGATAGGTGGCGATCAGCGTAGCGCACACGATTAGGCTGCGGTCGCGCTTGGAAAGCTGCGGGCGCTCCCATACGTCGCCGAACAGCACCTTCTCGGAAAGGTCGATGAGCTTGGGAACCGTGCCGCGGACGCGGTCGCGCGATTCCGTCGAGGGTGCCTGAGCCATTGGTTTCCTCCTTCAGGTTGCTCTCGTCGCTATTGCACACCATGCGGGTTTGCGAGTCCAATCGCTTCGAATGAAGGGAGAGCGCCATGGCGGAGCATCATAAGGTCGCGGTAGTCACCGGCAGTGCGTTGAATATCGGCCGCGCGACCGCACTGGCGCTGGCACGCGACGGCTTTCGCGTCATGGTCACGGCGCGCAGTTCGGCGGACGACTGTGCGCGCACCGCCGCGATGATCGCCGAGAGCGGCGGCGAGGCGGCAGTACATCTCGCCGACATTTCCGATGCGAAGCAGGCGCGGCAACTGATCGAGACGGCTGTGACGCGGTTCGGCCGGCTGGACGTACTGGTGAACAACGCCTCGGTGCGGCGGCAGACGAAGTTCTCCGAACTCACCGTCGAGGAGTGGCGCGAGATCCTCGGCACCACGCTGGACGGCGCGTTCTACTGCGTCCATGCCGCCGCGCCGCACATCCTTGCTGCCGGCGGCGGCAGCATCGTGAACCTCGGCGGCATCTCCGCGCATCTCGGCGCAAAGGGGCGCGTGCATGCGGTCACCGCGAAAGCCGGCATGGTCGGCATGACGCGCGCGCTGGCGAAGGAACTGGCGCCGACGATTACGGTGAATTGCGTCGTGCCGGGCACCATCGACACGGTGCGCGGCTTCGCAGCCGGGGGCAATGCGGGACGCGCGAGCCTGCCGGACAACCTGATCGGTCGCTCCGGCCGGCCGGAGGAGATCGCCGAGATGGTGCGCTTTCTTTGTTCGCCTTCGGCGCGCTTCATCACCGGGCAGACGATGCATGTGAACGGCGGCGCGTTCATGGCGTAGCCGCTTGTCAGATAGGTTCGACGTCCAGCCTCGCCACGATCCCTTCCAGCCCTGGCTTCGCCGCCGGGTAGCGTTGCAGCACCAGCGGATCGTGCCCGGGAATGATCGCATTCGACGCGTCCGCCAGCTTCCGCATCGTATTGTAACCGGCCAGCGTGTCCTCGTGGCTGTGCATGATCGGGAAGGCGCGACCTTCCTCCATGTTGGCGTAGAAGTGGCTGGCATCGGACGCCAGCACCATCCAGCCGCGCCGCGTCCACACCCGCACCACCTGTAGCCCCTTCGAGTGTCCGCCGACGTGATGCACCGTCAGCCCAGGCGCCAGTTCCTCCACGCCGTCGTGGAACGCCACGCGGCCGGCGAACAGCTTGCGCACAATCGCCACCACGTCCGCCTCCTCGAACGGCGCGCGCAGTCCGCCGTGGCACATGCACCGTCCGGTGCAGTACGCCATCTCGATGTCCTGCACGTGGTAGCGCGCGTGCGGGAACAGATCGTAGTTGCCGCAGTGGTCGTAGTGCATGTGCGACAGGATCACGTCCCGCACGTCGCCTGGCTCGACGCCGATCGCCTTCAGCCCGACCGAGGGCGATCGCACGAACTGCCGGTTCCGCTTCTCGCCCATCGGCGCATCGAAGCCGGTGTCGAACACGAAGGCTCGCTCCGGCCCCTTAATCGCCCATACGAAGTAGTCGAGCGGCATCGGTCCGTCGTGCGGATCGCCACCGATGAAGTTGTTGGCGCGCCGTGCATTCGCGTTGTGTGCGTAATGCACGGCGTAGACCTCATACGGCTCGGCCACAGCGGTCAGACGCCCCACTTCGCCTGCGCACTGGCGATGGACGATGGACCGACCGCCACCGGCCTGCCGTTCTGCCACTGCACGATGCACAGCTTTGCACCGACCCGGCGGCCCTTCTCGTCGTATTTCAGCCGGCCGTCGGGGAAGAAGCGCGCCGGCCCGTCCGTCACGTCCAGTTCGCGGATCGCCTGCGCCACCTTGTGACGCTCGGCGACACCGGCGCGCTCCAGCGCCTCCTTCAAGATCATCACGTGCACATAGGCGAAGATCGAGTCATGGCCGAACCACGGCTCTTTGGTGCGCTCGATGAAGCGCTTCGACACGTCCTCGACCGCCTTGCCCGGCCAATTCGCGAGTCCGACCAGCACGCCTTCCAGGTTCTCCGCCCCGGCGACCTTCAACAGTTCGGGCACGCACCAGTGTCCGCCGCCGCCGACCTTCGGCAGTTTGGTGCCCGACAGCCCCATCTCGGCGAACTTGTCGACCAGCAGCTTGTCGTCCGGCACGTTGGTCGACTGTAACACGACGAAATCCGCCTTGGCCGAGCGGATACGCTGCACCATCGTCGTGGCATCGGCCAGCGGCGGCGTATAGACCTCGTCCGCGACCGACGTCAGGTTCGAATTCTTCAGCACGTGATCGCGGATCGCCTTCATGAAGCTGACCGGTGCGGCCGAATTGTCGCCGATGAACGCCACCTTGGTCGGCCGCTTGCCGGTGGACTTCTCGGCCAGATCGGCGATGCTCGGCAGCAGCTCCTCGGCCTGCGCATCGGCCGTGGGCGAGGACTGGAACACGTACTTGAAGCCGCGTCCGGTGATCGCATCGGAATAGGACAGCGTCAGCCACGGCAGCTCGGCGCGCTCGGTCACCTCGGTGACCGCGAGCGTGAAGGTGGAGAGCCAGCAGCCGAAGCCGCCGACCACATCGGCATTCTGCGCCAGCAGGCGCTGCGCCGCGTCCTTGGCCTTCTCCGCGCTGTCCTGGGTGTCGTATTCCAGCAGCTTGAGCTTCGCTCCGCCGAGCGCCTTGATGCCGCCGGCATTGTTCACGTCGTCGATCGCCATGCGCGCGCCGAACTGCTCGAGGATGCCCTGTCGAGCCCATGGACCCGACAGCGGCACCAGCATTGCGATCGGCACTTCCCTGGCCTGTGCTCGCGCCCGTCGCGGGGCGATCGCCGCGGCGCCGGTCGCGAGCCCGAGGCCCATCGCCGTCCGCCGGCCGATCGTGGATACATCTGTCATGATGGCGTTCTCCCTTCCGTGTAGGTCTTATGCGTCGGTGAGGCCGAGATAGGAGCGGCGCACCCGATCGTCCGCAAGCAGCGTCTCGTACGAGCCGTCCAGCACCATATGCCCGGTTTCCAGCACGTAGCCATGATCGGACAGCTCCAGCGCTTCGGCGACGCGCTGTTCCACCAGCAGGATGGTCACGCCGTCCTCGCGATGGATCTGCGATATGCGCTCGAAGATCGTGTCTGCCACCGCGGGCGCCAGTCCCATCGAGGGTTCGTCGAGCATCAGCAGACGCGGCGCGGACGCAAGGCCGCGACCGATCGCCAGCATCTGCTGTTCGCCGCCCGACAGCGTGCCGGCAAGCTGCGTGGCGCGTTCGGCGAGAATGGGGAACAGCGTGTGGATGCGCCCGAGCGTGCGGTGCCACTGCGCGCGGCCGGCCTTGGTGTAGGCACCCATCTCCAGATTCTCGAGCACGGTGAGCGTCCTGAACACCTGCCGCCCTTCCGGCACATGCGCGATGCCGAGATGCGCGCGCGCCGCGGCAGGCATGGTGAGAAGATTCCGGCCGAGAAAGCTGATGCTTCCCTGTACGGATGGGACGATGCCGCAGATGGTCTTGAACAGGGTGGACTTACCAGCGCCGTTCGGGCCGACGACCGTGACGAACTGTCCATCGGCGACCGACAGGGACACATCGGTCAGCGCGCGCAGGCCGCCATAGGCGACAGAGAGATTGCGGACTTCAAGCATGAGTCGGAAGCGACATTGCAACGAAGAGACTCCCCCTCCCCTTGCGGGAGGGGGTTGGGGGGAAGGGGCTCACCGTCAATCGCGCAACAACTCGTTGATCGACGTCTTCGCCCGCGTCTGCTCGTCCACCGTCTTGACGATCACCGCGCAGTACAGCGAAGGCCCCGGCGAGCCGTCCGGCAGCGGCCGCCCCGGCAGCGAGCCAGGCACCACCACGGAATACGACGGCACGCGCCCGATATGGATCTCCCCGGTGGCGCGGTCGACCACCTTGGTCGAGGCCCCGATGAACAC
>JANWJK010000235.1 GCA_025452005.1 Acetobacteraceae bacterium
GCAATCGGCTTCGAGGTGTCGCCCTATGCGCTGGCCCGCTGGGTGTCGTCCGACGATCGGGCGGCGTTGCAAAAATTCATTGGCGAGAACCGCTCTGCGATGGCCGACGATGTGGATGGGGATCCGGTATTTCTGGCGACCTCGGCCTTCATGATGCGGCGGGCGGCGGATCTCGCCCCGGCGCTGGCGTTTCGCGACATCAAGGATGTACGCGCGGAAAAGGTGGCGGCCTGAACGATCAGGCCGCCACCCGCGTCATATTCGGCCTGCGAGCAGCAGAACGATAACGATCAGCACGACCAGGCCGAGACCGCCGCTCGGATAATAGCCCCAGCCGGCGCTGTACGGCCACGTCGGTAGCGCGCCGAGCAGCAGGATGATCAGGAGGATCAGAAGCAGCGTTGACACCGCGGATCACTCCTTGCCGGTCACCTTCTCGCGCGCGTCGCGTGCTGCGTCCTTCATGCCGCCGACCGCATTCTGCACCCGGCCCTCGGCCTTGTCCGCCTTGCCTTCGGCTTCCGTCTTGGCGTCACCGGTAACCTTGCCCCAGGCCTCCTTCACCTTGCCCTTCGCCTGCTTGGCGGCGCCCTCGATGCGATCCTTGTCCATGTCGGTCTCCTTTGTTTCGGTGATCCAAGTGCCCGCGGTGAAACGGCTGCGGTTGCATCCGGATGCAGGGACGTAGGGTCAAGGTTCGGTGACAGAGCCCGCAGTCTCTTCGCTTTGCGCGCGACATGCGCCCTTCCTGCGAGGTGGTGCGGCCAGCGTCATGATCGGAATCGGATTAATTTGACTCGGCACGCGGCCGTTACGTCTTAATGTACCGAGGTCACGGCGCGCATCACCAACAGGTGAACGGCATTTATAGACCTTGCGAATTTTTTCGTTGCCTCGAAAAATTGTTGGCACAAGTCGAATTGGCCACTAGGATTTGACTTGATCAGCCGAAGGCAGCAACGACAAGGGGCATCACGATGGTCGGCTATCGTTGCTACATTCTTGATTCCGACGATCATATCGTACAAGCGCATGATCTCGATTGCGAGACGGATGCGCAGGCTGCCTCCACAGCCCAGGGCCTGCTGGGGCAGGACCCCTATCACGGCTCGGTCGAAGTATGGAATGCCACCAGGCGAGTTACGAAGCTGGAACGTGATATCGGCCGGCGTCAGCGGCCGGTGCAGGGTGCACCGCAGTCGGGTGGGACGTTCGGCTCCTTGGTCTGACCCCTTGGCGTCATCGCACGTGCAGCGTTGACTTGAACCGCCGCCGCCGATACCAAGTTCCTCGCGCTCAAGAATAGAACAGCAAACAAACGCAAGTCACAGGGGCTGCGTCGGGGACGGGCATGTGCCACCACTCCTGGTAGTGAACGATCTGCACACCGAGTTCCGCACCGGTGCGGGACTCGTGCGTGCCGTCGATGGCATTTCCTACACAGTCGATCCTGGCGAGACCGTGGCGATCGTCGGCGAGAGCGGCTCCGGCAAGTCGGTAAGTGCGCTATCGGTGCTGCGCCTGATCCCCGATCCTCCCGGCCGTATCACGCAAGGTGAGATTCGTTTCGCCGGTCGCGATATCATGCAACTCACGGATGCAGAGATGCGCGAGGTCCGCGGCGGAGACATCGGCATGGTGTTTCAGGAGCCGATGACCTCGCTGAATCCGGTGCTGACCATCGGTCGGCAGATCACCGAAACGCTGGAGCAGCACCGCGGCATGGACCGAGCCGCGGCGCACCGGCGCGCGGTGGAACTGCTCGGCCTGGTGGGCATCGCAGATGCCGAACGCCGGTTGAAGCAGTATCCGCATCAGCTTTCCGGCGGCATGCGCCAGCGCATCATGATCGCCATGGCAGTCGCCTGCGATCCCAAGCTGATCATCGCGGACGAGCCGACCACCGCACTTGATGTGACAATCCAGGCACAGATCCTGGAATTGATGAAGGAGCTGACGCGGCGGCTGAACGTCGCGCTTATCATCATCACGCATAACCTGGGCGTGGTGGCGCGCTATGCCAACCGGGTGAACGTGATGTACGCCGGCCGCCTGGTGGAGAGTGGGCCGGCTGCGGAAGTGTACCATAATCCTCGCCACCCCTACACGATGGCGCTGCTGCGCTCCGTGCCGCGGCTCGACCGGCCGCGACAGGAGCGGCTCGATCCGGTGGAGGGCCAGCCGCCGGATCTGACGCGGCTCGATGCCGGCTGTGCATTCCGCCCACGCTGCCGCTTCGCGGTCGACGTATGCGCGATGAAGCGCCCGCCGCTCGAGGGGACCGGCAACCATCTCGCGGCCTGCTTTCGCAGCCACGAGATCGAGCGCGAAGCCGGAGCGGCGGCATGAGCGCGATCGGCCGGCCGCTGCTGGAGGTGAGGGGGCTGCGCATGCACTTCCCGATCACCGAAGGCCTGGTTGCGCGCAAGTTGGTCGGCGAGGTGAAAGCAGTCGACGGCATCGACTTCTCGGTGCGGCGCGGCGAAACGCTGGGGCTGGTCGGCGAGAGCGGCTGCGGCAAGACCACCACCGGCCGCTGCATCCTGCGGCTGGAACGGCCGACCGGCGGCGAGATCCTCTACGACGGCGTCGATATCGCGCGGATGGAGCGCAAGGAACTGCTGGCGCTGCGCCGACGCATCCAGGTGATCTTCCAGGACCCGTACAGCTCGCTGAATCCGCGCATGAAGGTGGGCGACATCATCGCCGAGCCGATCAAGGTGCACGGGATAGAACCTGATGCGGCGAAGCGCACTGCACGCGTGCGCGAGCTCCTGTCGGTGTGCGGGCTCAGTCCGCGCTTCGCCGACCGTTATCCACACGAAATGTCGGGCGGCCAGCGGCAGCGCGTCGGCATCGCGCGTGCACTGGCGCTGAATCCGGAGTTCATCGTCTGCGACGAGGCCGTGTCGGCCCTGGATGTCTCGATCCAGGCGCAGGTGGTGAACCTGCTGGAGGATCTGCGCGAGCAATTTGGCCTGACCTATCTGTTCATCGCACACGACCTGTCGGTGGTGCGCCATCTCTGCCAGCGCGTCGCCGTGATGTATCTCGGCCGCATTGTCGAGTTGGCCGATGGCGACGAGTTGTTCGGCAATCCGCTGCATCCCTATACCCAGGCGCTGCTGGCGGCGGTTCCGGTGCCGGATCCTTCGGTGGAGATGCACCGCACGTTCCGTCCGGTGCAGGGCGAGGTGCCGAGCCCGATCAACCCGCCATCGGGCTGCGTGTTCCATCCGCGCTGCCCGATCGCGGTGGAGGGATGCAGGCGCGAACGGCCGGAGCTGCGCGAGGCTCGTCCGGGGCATTTCGTCGCGTGCAGCGAAGTGCGATAACGAGAAGACAAACGGGAGGCAACAACCCAAGGGAGGCAGCACCATGCGATCAGCGCTACTCGCGGCATGTATCGGCGCGGTACTCGCGACGGGCCCGGCGGCAGCCGACACAGGCGAGACGATGCCCAAGCGCGGCGGCACCCTGACCTATATGATTCCGGCGGATGCCCCGCCAAGCCTGGATGGGCACCGCGAGGGCACGTTTGCCATGCTGCATGCGCTGGCGCCGTTCTACAGCGTGCTGATGCGGGTCAATCCGGAGAATCCGTCGGATACCACCCAGTTCGTCTGCGATCTCTGTACCGCCATCCCGAAGCCGACGGATGACGGCAAGACCTACACCTTCAAGATCCGTACCGGGGTGAAGTTCCACGATGGCTCGCCGCTGACCGCGGCCGACGTGGCGGCAAGCTGGCACAAGATCATCTTCCCGCCGCCGGGGGTACTGAGCGCGCGGCAGGACTGGTGGTCGGTGGTGGACTCGGTCGAAGCGCCCGATACGACCACGGTGGTGTTCCGCCTGAAATTCGCCACCACCACCTTCCTGCCGTCGCTCGCCGATCCCTTTGCTTTCATCTATTCGAAGGCGATCCTCGACAAGGATGTGCGCTGGTACGAGCAGCACGTGATGGGTTCGGGCCCGTTCAAATTTGTCGCCCTCGACATCGGCCAGTCGATGAAGGGCGAGCGGAATCCGGACTACTACCACAAGGGGAAGCCGTACCTTGACGGCTTCATCGGCATCTTTGCCGACAAGCAGGTGGTGCGGGTCGAGGCCATCCACTCCGGTCGCGCGGCCATGGAGTTCCGCGGACTGCCACCGTCGGCGATCAACGATCTCCAGCGCGAACTCGGCGACAAGGTCAAGGTGCAGACCCACGACTGGAACTGCGGCAACGTGGTCACGCCCAATCAGCGGCGCAAGCCGTTCGACGACGTGCGGGTGCGTCGTGCGCTGCTGCTGGCCGTCGATCAGTGGAACGGGGCACCGGCGTTGTCGAAGATCGCCAACGTGCGCACCGTGGGCGGCATCGTGTTCCCCGGCTCGCCGCTGGCGGCGACCAAGGAGGAACTGCAGAAGCTTGCCGGCTTCTGGCCCGACATCGAGAAGTCGCGTGCCGAGGCAAGGCGTTTGCTGAAGGAGGCGGGGCAGGAGAACCTGCAGCTCGAGTTGCTCAACCGGAACGTCGATCAGCCCTACAAATACGTCGGCACCTGGCTGGTCGATCAATGGAGCAAGATCGGCGTGAGGGCGACGCAGCGCGTACAGCCGACCGGCCCCTGGCTACAGGCGATGCGCACCGGCGACTTCGACGTCGTGGTCGAGGCCAACTGCAACAGCGTGGTCAATCCCGTGCTGGACACGCACAAATATCTGCCGCGCGTAAGGTCGCCGGTGAACTACGGCGGCTACAACGATCCGGAACTGATCGAGATCTACGAGAAGATGCTGAGCGAGGGCGATTTCGACAGGCAACGGGCGCTGATGCGACAGTACGAGGCGCGCATCATCGATACCATGGCGGACGAGTTTCCGATGCTGTGGTGGTACCGCATGATCCCCGAGAGGTCTTTTGTGCATGGCTGGAAGATCGGGCCCAGCCACTTCATCAACCAGGATCTGTCCAATATCTGGCTGGATGAGGGGCAGAATGGGTAGGCTGACCGGCACTCGAAAAACCGGCTACAGGTAGCGGATGTACCAATATATAGCGAAGCGCGTGCTGCTGGTGTTCCCGACGCTGATCGGCGCGGCGGCGCTGGTGTTCATCCTGATGCGGCTGATCCCGGGCGACATCTGCTTAGTGCGCCTGGGCTCGGGCGGCGGCAGCTTCGATCCGCATGCGATCGATCTGTGCCATGCGGAGATCGGCCTCGACCGGCCGCTGATCGTGCAGTTCCTCAGCTTCGTCTGGGGCTTCTTCAGCTTCGACTTCGGCGTCTCTATGTGGTCGGGCAAACCGGTGTCGCTGGAGATTTTGACGCGCCTGCCGATCTCGCTGGAGATCGCGCTGCTCGCCACGGTGATCGCCATCCTGATCGCCGTCCCCCTGGGCACAATTTCGGCGCTGAAGCAGAACACCTGGATCGACGTGGTGGTGCGCACGCTGGCGATCGGCGGCATCGCCACGCCGTCGTTCTGGCTGGGCATCATCTCCATCATGTTCGTACTCGACATCACCAACGCGATTTCAGGCACGCCCTGGATGCCGCCGATCGACTACGTGCCGATCTGGCGGGATCCGATCCGCAACCTGTCGATGGCGTTCCTGCCGGCGATCACCGTCGGCTACCGCTACGCCGCGGTCAGCATGCGCATGACGCGGTCGGCGATGCTGGAGGTTCTGCGCGAGGACTATATCCGCACCGCCCGAGCCAAGGGGCTGATCGAGAAGATCGTCATCAACCGCCACGCGCTGAAGAACGCGCTGCTGCCGGTGGTGACCGTGATCGGCATCGAGTTCGCCTTCCTGATCGGCGGCCTTGTCGTCACCGAGCAGGTGTTCAACCTGAACGGTATCGGCCGACTGTTCGTGCAGGCGGTGCAGAACCAGGACTACACGTTGACCCAGGCGCTGGTGATGCTCACCGTCGCCATCTTCGTGTTCAGCAACCTGATCGTCGATCTGATGTATGCGTGGCTCGATCCACGCATCCGCTTCGCCTGAGGGAGACCGCGTCATGTCCACCACGTTAGACGGCCGGATCGCACTTCCCGCGGACGAGGCGATCGTACTGCACCGCTCGTACTGGCAGGCGACGCTGCACTTCTGCCGGCGCGAGCCGCTCGGCGCGGTCGGCGCGGTGCTCGTGCTGATCATCGCAATCACCGGCCTTTCGGCCGAGCTGATCGCGCCGTACAGCCCGACCGCCAATGACTTCGCGGCAATGACCGAGGCGCCAAGCTGGACGCACTGGCTGGGCACCGACCAGTTCGGCCGCGACCTGCTGTCTCGTATCATCTATGGCGCCCGCACCGCACTGATCGTCGGCCTGACCTCCGCCATCGTGGGCGGCTTCGCCGGCCTGGTGCTGGGTGTTGCCAGCGCTTATTTCGGCGGCCGGCTGGACCTGGTCTTCCAGCGCATCTTCGACGTGGTGATGGCATTCCCGCTGATCATCATGGCGCTGGCGGTGGTGGCGATCTTCGGCACCGGCGTGCACAACGTGATCGTGGCGATCACCATCCCGCTGATTCCGCGCTGCGCGCGCGTCGTGCGATCGAGCGCGCTGGCGATCCGCGAAATCCCCTATGTCGATGCCGCGCGTGCCTGCGGCTACAGCCATTCGCGCATTATCCTGCGGCACATGGTGCCGAACGTGATGGCGCCGTTCCTGATCATGCTGACCGCCTTCGTGGGCCAGGCGATCCTGGCGGAGGCGTCGCTGTCCTATCTGGGGCTGGGCGTGCAGGAGCCGACGCCGGCCTGGGGGCTGATGCTACAGGGAGGTGCCGAGGAATACGCCTCGACCGCGCCGTGGATCGCGATCTTCCCTGGCCTCGCGATCGCGCTGACGGTGTTCGGCGTGAGCCTGTTCGGCGACGCGCTGAGGGACGTGCTGGATCCGAAACTGCGCGAACGCTGATCCTATGCGCGGCACTTGATCATCCGCAGCGGCGTGTAGGTCAGCGCCACGCTGCCGTCCTGCTTCACCACCTGGTTGCGCGTGCGCACCAGCCCGCGGCCGGGCCGGTTGCGCGATAGACGCGCCTCGATCACCTCGCATTCAACGTGGATCGTGTCGCCGGCGAACACCGGCTGCTCCACGTTGAGCTCCATGTGCAGGAACGCAAACCCTGTGTGCTGCATGGTCGCCTGCACCAGCAGGCCCTCGGCGAAGCAGTAGCTCAGCGCCGCCGGCGCCAGGCGCTGCTTGATGTCGGATTCCTCGCGCAGGAACTCGGTGTTGGTGAACAGCACCTCCACCATGCCCGTGCAGTTGACGAAGTTGGTAATGTCCGCCTCGGTCACCGTTCGGCCGATGGTGCGGAAGCGCCGCCCGACCGGCAGGTCCTCGAAGTGGAAGCCAAGTCCTACGGTTTCCATGCCGGCTCCTACAACACGCGATAGACATCCCCCGATTCACGCGCCGTCGCGATCAGCCGATCGGCATCCTCGGCCAGCAGCAGCCGATCCGCGACCAGGCGGTTCGCCGCTGCCGCCAGCCTGGCCGCCCACGCTTCGCGCGAGGCGTAGCGCGTTTCGAGCGATGGCCGGGGGTCGCCGGCGCGCTGCCTGTCGGCTTCCGTCGCGGCGAACGGGATCATCGATCCCTGTACGGTGAACAGATCGCCTTCGCCAAATCCCACGGCTCGCAACGACCAGCCGACATGCGTGGCCAGCGGGGCGTCGAGCAGCGGATGCCGCACGCCGCCAAGTGCATTGCCGTCGCCATCGACCGGCTGGACGAACACCGGGTACGGCGTGCTCTCGATCGGCGGTTCCACCGAGTGATCGCGCAATCTGAGTTCGTTCAGCACGGCAGGGAAATTCACCTGTGGCAGGCGCGGAAACCTCTCTCGCGCCTCGGTCAATGGTACCAGCGTCCCTGCGGCGCGCGTCGGGAACCGGCTGTCCGGTGGCGCGAGGCCATGCTCCACCCACTCGGTCAATGCAATCAGCAGCGCACGCATGAACGCGCCATACCCGAGAGGATTGCCAGGCAATTGCATGACCGGCTTGGCCAGCGGCCGGAACGGCGCATGCGGCACGCCGGTCACCGAGTAGACCCGCACATCCTCCGGTATCGCGATATCGACGCCGGACGTGTCGGTGACCACCAGTGAGGCGCGCGCCTGCCAGACGTCGCTCTCGGTATCCAGGTGCATCACCTTCGGACACACACAGGCATCGCGTGCGCGTTGCAGGATGCCGTCGGTTCGGTGACTGATCGGATCGCTCAGCGTGGGATAGCTGAACGGGAACTGGTCGTCGCCGTAGGAATGGTCCTCGTGCTGGCGCGAATAGCGGCCGGCCTGTGCGAACTGCCAGTTGATGCAGGTGCGGCGCGAACCGGCGACCACCGGCAGGATGCCGTCGAACACCCGGCGTCCCGCAAGGTCCTGATTGAAGCCGAGGTACACCAGATCGCGCAATACGCGGCCGCTCTGTGAGATGCCGAAGCCCAGCGTGTGGCGAATCCCCTCTGTCGCGTGGCGCAGGTACGAGACGATGTCGCGGATCGCCGCGAAGCCTATCCCCATCACGATCGGATCGCGCGCGCGGTAGATGAACTCGTAGATCGCGCTGCGATCGAAGCCTGGCGCGCTTGGTCGCGTGATCTCGACATGGTGGTCGTCGATCAGCCGCCATGCGAGCCCGGATGGCGTGACGCGCGGATCGGCCTCGCGTTCGCGCACCGTCAGCGTGGCGCCCGCCGGATCGGCAACCGGATAGACCAGCGTGCCGATGAAGCGATCCTCCGATGTCTCCTGGATGTTGGTGTCGCCGAGCAGGCCGGTCGCCTCGGCGATGAACTCCTCGCGCACCATGCCGGTGACGCCTTCGACGACCGGAAAGCGCGGGACCAGTCGATCGTTCCCCGGCGGGACATCGCCCTGCCAGCCACTCCACACCAGCGTAAAGCCGTGGCGCATCAGGAAGCCGTTGCCGGCGTGCTGCGGATGGCCGCCCTCGGGCGCGCCGTTCAGCCGCGGCATGATCGGCTGGTTGCCGCGGTTGGGCACATCGTACACCAGCCAGCCATTGCCGCGCGCGACATCGAGCGGCTTCAGGATGCGGAACTCGGACTGGTACTCGACGTTGCCGCGCGCATTGCGCGGTGCCCTGTCGAGATTGACGATGCCGGCATTCAGCGGATGCGTGGGATCGAGTTCGCAGAACGCCGTGCCGTGCAGCCGTTCATAGGCACCGGCGGCGCCGAATTCGGTGCCGTCGAACACCGGCGACTCCCGTTCCGTGATGTCGATCCGCCGTACGCCGCCAGCATCGCTCATGCCGTCCTCCCCATCCCGTCAAGCCGCCGTCACCGGCTCTCCGGCACGATCCTCCAATGCGGCGTGGATGTCACCGATCAGCCCTTCCAAATCGAAGCGATAGTGCCACCCGGGGTAGTGACTCTGGAACTTGCGCACATCCGACACCCACCAGATGTGATCGCCGGCGCGGTTGTCCTCGCTGTAGTGCCAGTTCATCGGCCTGCCGGTCAGCCGCTCGCAGATCGCAATCGCCTCCAGCATCGAGCACTGCGAATGCCGCCAGCCGCCGATGTTGTACACCTCCGCCACGCGCGGCTCGCTGAAGAAGTGCCACAACGCGCTGACCAGATCGGCGGCGTGCAAGTTGTCGCGCACCTGCTTGCCCTTGTAGCCAAGCACCGTGTACGGCTGTCCGGTCACCGCGCACTTCACCAGCCAGCTCAGGAAGCCATGCAGCGGTGCGCCGGAATGCGCCGGACCCGTCAGACAGCCGCCGCGGAAACACGCGGTGGGGATGCCGAAATAGCGGCCGTATTCCTGCACCATCAGGTCAGCCGACGTCTTCGACACGCCGAACAGGCTATGCATCGTGGTGTCGATGCTCATGCTCTCATCGATGCCGTGCTCGGCGAACCGGTGCGACGCGTCGCATTCCCAGCGCGTGTCCAGTTCCACCAGCGGCAGGCGGTTCGCCGTGTCGCCGTAGACCTTATTGGTGCTCATGTAGATGAACGATGCCGTCGGCGCATGGCGCCGCGTCATCTCCAGCAATACCAGCGTGCCGTTGGCGTTCACTGTGAAGTCGGTGATCGGATCCTTCGCCGCCCAATCGTGCGATGGCTGTGCCGCGGCATGGATCACCGTGGCGATCGAGCCGGCGTAGCGGCGGAACACCGCCTCCATCGCATCGGCGTCGCGGATGTCCGCATCGAGATGGCGATACGATGGAACGCCGGCTTGCAGCCGCAGCCGGTTCCACGCGGTCGAGGCATCGTCGCCGAAGAATGTGCTGCGCATGTCGTTGTCGATGCCGATCACGCGCAATCCCTGGTCGGCGAAGAAACGGGCTGCTTCGGAACCGATCAACCCGGCCGAGCCGGTGACGATCGCTACATCCATATGTGACTATCCCGCCCCTTGGAAGCCGTGACGAACATCAGGCCGATCGGCAGCCTCACGATGAATTTGGCCAGAATTGTGGGCGGGGAGGGAACCCACGCGCCATACGTCTGGCGGGCCCGCAGGAGCACGGTGGCCAGATCGACCGGGTAGGAGATCGGACCGATCGTATCCACCGTCAGCCCGCAGCGACCAAGCAACCGCCGCAGCGTCGCAGGGTCGAAATACCACAGGTGTTCCAGCAGCAGCATATTCCATTTCTCGCCGGACACGCGGGCCGCCCAACTGGCGCTGTCCGGCAGCGTCAGATAGATCCGGCCGCCGGGCTTCAACAAGGTCATCAGTCGCTGCATTTGTCGTACCGGTTCGGCGAGGTGCTCCAGCACGTCCCAGGCGACGATGAAATCGAAGCTGGCAGGATCCAGGCCGACAGACGACAGATTGTCGGACACGATGTCGCCGGCGACCATGCGGCCGTTCCGCGCCAGGTCCGCGGGCGCCACTTCGAAGCCGACGCCATCGTACCCCGGCATCGCATCGAGAAATGCACCGCTGCCGCAGCCGAAATCGAGGAACCTGCCGCCGCTCTCGTTCTGCCGCACGCGCCCCGCCAACGCGTCGAAGCGCGCCCGCGGCGAACTGCCGCCGCCACCCGCGTGTACCGCGGCGTAGATACGCGCGTAGTCCGCCGCGCTGAACTGCGGCGAGGTGAACAGGAAGCCGCAGTCCGCGCAGCGTACGATCCGGCCGTGTACCGCCTTGGCGCGGCCGGTGAGGAAGTACGGCACCGCATCGCGCCAGTCGCCCGCGAATGTCGCCGGATAGACCTCGACCAAGGATGTGCCGTCGCAGACCGGACAGGCACGCAGCTCGATCATGCCTTGGCGAGCGCGCCCACCGCCAAGGGCCGGCGGCCGAAGCGCGTCGCGCGGGCGTAGCGCCAAAGCACGCGCGCATAGCCGGCGCCCGACGCGAGCACCTTGAAGGAGCTCTGTCCCATGTCGAAGCTGCGGTCGATCCAGGAGATCGGCACCTCGCGCACAGTCCCGCCCAGCAGCACAAGCTGCAGGCCGATCTCGGCGTTGGCGGCGAACCACGGCTCGGTCACCACGAGCTGCTTCGCCAGCTCGCCCCGCATCAGCTTCAGGTTGTTGGTGACGTCGCGCCGGCCGCCCAGGCGCACCGCGAGGTTCGCCAGCAGATGGAACGAGCGGTTCGCGAGAATCTTGCCGAACGGGTAGTCGATCAGCACGCTCTGTCGCGAGAACCGGCTGCCGAACACCACATCCGCGCCCTCGGCCGCCGCATCGAACATATCCTCCATCTCCGGCAGCAGGTGCTGGAAATCGCAGTCCATCGACATGACGTAGCGGCCGGTCGCCGCGGCGAAGCCATCGCGCAGCGCGCGGCCGACGCCATTGGGCGGGGCGCGGTGTACCGCCACGACACGGGGATCCTCGGCCGCCAGCCGGTCGATCGTCGCCGCGGTGCCGTCGGTGGAGTTGTCGTTCACCAGTACGATCTGGTGGACGTAGTCGCCGTAATGGCTGCGCAGGCCATCCACCAGCGCCGGGATGTTCATCGCCTCGTTATGGCACAGCACGACGAACGACACGGCGCCGCGCAGCACGTCGTGGCCGCACAGAGACACCGCCGCACGCGGCAGATCCCGCGGCGGGCGCTGCGCATGCAGCACGATACGGCCGGCCAGGCTGCGCACCAGCGGCATGTTCTCCAGCAGCACCGAGACACTGCTGACCATCCACGCCATGCGCGGCGTCGGCGCCAGGGGCGGATAGACGAAGTCGGTGAACCGCGCGGAGACGCGGATGAAGCCGATCTCGGACAACAGCTCGTAGAGCTGCGTTCGGCTCAACAACGACTGCGCATAGGGCCGGTGCAGCAGGTGGCTGACCGCGCGGCGTGCCGCGGACATCGGGTTCCATGGGTTCGTCTCGATGAAGATCGCCCGCCCGCCCTCCTCCAGCAGCGCGAATATGTGCTCGAGCAGATAGGCGACGTTGTCGCGGTCCAGCACATTCTGCGCCACCACGTAACGAAACCGCCGTCCGGCGAGCGGTCCGGGCAACTGATCGAGCGCGACCGGCTCCGCACCGGGTATGAACACCGATGCGCCCGTCGCCGTCGCCGCCACCAGCGGATTGCGCCCACGCGTCATCGTCACCAGAGCGCTGGTGAACGCGCCTTCGCCACTGCCGAGTTCCAGGATGCTCTCGCCAGGCAACAGATGCGCGAGATGACGAAAGATATGCGCGTGCCAGACCAGGCGTTCGGCGGCGATCGGATCCCGGCGGCGGCGATACTCGGCGGCGTGGCGTTCACGCCGGGCCAGCGCGTCGATCGCGCGGGGCCGCCCGTCGATCAGCGGTGGGCCAGCCGGGTCGGCATCGGTGCCGGCTCGGCAAAAGCGCCATACACACGATCGGTCGGCTGGAACGCGCCGTAGGCGGTGGAACGAGGTGTGAAGTCGCCATACGCCGTCTGCACCACGGCGGTGCTCGGGCCCCGATGCTGCCACCGTGCCATCACGCGCTGCCCGTAGTCGGCGCCGATCGCCGGCGTCTGCGAGTGATACGCTGCGGTTGCCTTCACCCAGCTTCCGCTGATGCCGTACAGCGTATTGAGGAAGCGCGCGGCGTACGCCGCATTGGCAACGGGATCGAACGCCTCGTCCAGCGAGGCGAAGGCGTTCGGGTGGTGCATCAGGTTGACCTGCATGCAGCCGACATCGATCGAGCGCATGCCCTGCGCCTGCAATGTCCGCACTGCCTCGACCGCATCCCGCTTGCTGGCGAAGAACTGGCCGCGGCCCTCGGCGTTGATGGTCCAGGGCCAGGGATGGACATTCCCCGCGGCATCCGGACGACCGCTTTCCACGTCCGCGATGGCACCGAGCAGGCGGGGCGGCAGGCGTGCCGCCCGTTCGGTGCCCGCGATGGCCGTGTCGCACAGCAGGCTGGGCGATGGTGGTGGGCTGGCGAGGACGGTGGTGGGGAGGAGAAGGAGGAGGAGCTGGAATAAACGGCGCATCTGGTCTTCTTGTGCACGTTTTCGTGAGAAAAACCAGAGTTTTTATTCTCGGAGCACACGTGGGGCTGCGAGAAAACGTTTGTTCGTCGTGGTGGATGGGAACAATGCGGCAACCGCCGGTGCCTGCCGCATCAGCCGCAACAGCAATGTCGCGAGCAGCGTGATCACCGCCCACCACGCCAACTCGTGCGCCAGCCAGATGCCGAAAGGCAAGGCTCCGGTGCCGTAGATCAATCGCCGCAGTCCGCTGCTCCACATCAGCAGCACGACCAGCCATGCCGCGCCACGGCAATACACAACCAGCGCGGGCAGCACGAAAAGCAGGTGTGTCGCGCGGTATGACACGTTCTGTGCCAGAACGAAGCAGCTCACCAGCAGGGCGCTTCCGACCAGCAGATAGGTTCGCTCCGCCTCGGTCAGCGTGTGCAACCTCACGCCGCGCGCCAGCCACACCGCGACGCAGAGCACGACACCCAGAAGGAACACTTGCAGCACGGATGCCCATGGGTGTGGCAGGCCGATTTTTTCGGCCAGGCCGAAGGCAAGGTTGTGCGCGCCGAACACGTTGTCGTCGAACGGATGCGTTGACGGAATGTTCGCCATGCCGCGCAGGATCTCTGCGCCGTCGAGCGCGAACCACAGCGCAATGACGCCGAGCGACACGGCCCAGATCGCCAGGCAGATCACCGCGCGCTCGCGCACCGCCAGAACCAGCAGCACGATCGGGTAGAATTTCAGCATGCCGGCCAGCAGTGAAATCGCGTAGCCGGTCGCGCGCAGCCTGGCCGCGAGCATCGCCATCACGAACACCAGCAGATCGACGTTGGCCCGTTCCACCGCG
Source organism: Acetobacteraceae bacterium (assembly GCA_025452005.1). Taxonomy (GTDB): domain Bacteria; phylum Pseudomonadota; class Alphaproteobacteria; order Acetobacterales; family Acetobacteraceae; genus JAMXLO01. The sequence continues at coordinate 14,288 of JANWJK010000235.1, forward strand.
AACATCGTGGCGCTGGACGCGGCGGCGAGAGCGATAGGGACGGTCCGTCGCCAGTCTCGTCCCGGTGGCAGGAAGGCCAGCGAGACCAGGAACAGGATCGCCAGGCCGAGCCCAAGCGCGTTGTCCCACGCCGTGGTGATCGGCAGCACCGCAAGCCAGAGCCAGAGCGGCGAATAGCCGTGTACGCGCCCGAATACGTCGCACGGGTCCTGCACATAGACGTCGAACCCAAGGCGATGGCATTCCACCGCCGCCGTCACCGCGTGCATGTCGAGAAAAGGCGTGCGGAATGGCGCGGCTCCCCACGCCTCGGCGAGTGCCTGGTACTGCTCGCGATAGCCGAAGCCGTACAGCAGCCCGGCAAGCAGAACCACCGACGCCGCGGCCGCGGCGGGTACGACCGCGCGGAGTGGCAACATCAGCCCGGTGTCGCGAACCGGTCGCGCCAGGAGGGCTGCGCGCCAGGCACCGGCAACGCGGCAGCCTCGTACACGCCGCGTGCGATGGCGCGTGCCGTCACCTGGGTCGCGACATGACCGAGTTCGGTGAGTTCGCTCGCCGGGTTGCTCATCGGCCGCAGTCCGGTGGCGGCGGCGAACATCGTGTCGCCATCGAGTGGCGCGTGGGCCGGCAGCACCGCGCGCGCCACGCCGTCATGCGCCATGATCGCCAGCCGCATCGCCTGCGCCTTGGTCAGCACCGCGTCGGTGGCGACAAGGCCTATGGTCGTGCCGGTGCCTCGACCGCCCTTCGCGCGCAGCGCCGTGTCGAATGCCGCCGGCTGACCTCGCCCACCGAACTCGTCGTTCAGTTCGAACGGTGCTGCCCAGAAGTGCGGTCCGGTGCCGATCGTCGGCGCTCCCACCGCGTTCACCGCGACGATTGCCGCCACAATGTGGCCATGGGATGTCACCGCGCTCGCCGAACCGAGACCGCCCTTCACCGTTGCCGTGGTGGCACCCGTGCCGGCGCCGACACTTCCCAAGGCGAACTCCCGCCCGAGCGCGTTTGCCGCCGCGTAGCCCAGGTCGCGATATGGTGAGAAGCGGCCCCAGTCCTTGTCGCCGCCATTCAGCAGGTCGAACAGAATCGCCTGCGATACGATCGGAACGCGCACAGCGCCGATCGCGACGCCGCGACCAAGCTCGCGCAGTGACGCCTGCACACCGCCAGCGGCATCGAGGCCGAACGCCGATCCGCCCGACAGCACGATCGCATCCACCGTCTCCACCGTATTGTGCGGTGCGAGAAGTTCTGTGTCGCGTCCACCCGGCGCACCTCCCAGCACGCTCACGGACGCAACCGCCGGTCGGTCGAACACAATCGCCGTGACGCCGGAGCACAGACGCAGGTCGTGTGCGTTGCCCACCGCGAGGCCGGCGACGTCGGTCAGCAGATTGCGTCGGGATGTGTCGCTCACGGATGCGAGAATGACGCACTGCGCCTGCGCGATCAAACAGCCGTGCTGTGCGCCTCAAAAAGCCCTACGTGCATCAAGCTCGTGTCATTCGTCTTGCAAGCCCGCCCTTTGCGCCACAGGTGCGACTCCACCAACACTTTCAGCACCGGGAGAGAATCATGGCACAGGATTTTCATGATCAATTGATCCAGTTCCTGCCGAAAATGCGCGTCTGGGCATTGGCGCTTACGCGCAATCGTGCGGCGGCGGAGGACCTCACGCAGGATGTCGCGACCAAGGCGCTGGTGGCGCAGGACTGCTTCACGCCAGGCACCAATTTTTCCGCTTGGGTGCACCGCATCATGGTCAATCACTTCATCAGCGGCGTGCGCAGCAGGCGCGAATATACCGACGTGGATACCATGCCTGAACTGCCGGTGCCCGCCGCGCACGAGGACCGCACCGCGCTGCGTGAACTCGGCTGGGCGCTGGAACGGCTGCCGCGCGATCAGCGCGAGGCGTTGCAGATGATCGTGTTGCAGGAACAGTCCTACGAGGATGCGGCCGAGGTCACCGGCTGCGCGATCGGCACGTTGAAGAGCCGCGTGCATCGCGCCCGATTGCAGTTGCGCGCGTTCCTCACCGGCCAGCGCGCGGCGGATGCAGCATGAACCTGTCATTGCGAGGAGCGTAAGCGACGAAGCAATCTCCAGGCGGACCGTTACGGTCCTCGTCGCGGCTCCAGCAGGTGCAATGAGAACAAGCGCGCCGGATCGGTCCACAGCTCCGCGCTGTGCCATCCGGCCTGCTCGGCCAACGCGGCGAATTGCTCCGGCGCATACTTGTAGCTGTTCTCGGTGTGGATCGTCTCGTCGCGCGCGAAGCGGATCGCCTGGCCGGCGACGTGCACCAGTTGGTCGTGCAGACTGACCAGGTGCATCTCGATCCGGCTCGCGTCATCGTTCCAGTCGGCGCGATGCGCGAAGGCTCCCAGATCGAAATCCGCGCCGGCTTCGCGATTCAGCCGCACCAGCAGATTGCGATTGAACGCCGCGGTGACGCCCTGCGCATCGTCGTAGGCCGGCAACAGGATCGCCGGATCCTTGCGCAGATCGACGCCCACCAGGAACCATGACCGATCCCCAAGGGCGCCGCGCGCCGCCTGCAGGAAGCGCCGCGCCTCGAGCGGATCCAGGTTGCCGATGGTCGATCCGGGGAAGAAACCGAGGCGCGGCAGCGACGGCACCTCGGTCGGCAGCGCCGCAACATCCATGAAGTCGGCCGGCACGGTGCATACCAGCAGATCCGGCCGCCGCTTGAGGAGCCGGGCACGCATCTGTTCGAGCTGCGGGACCGCGACATCGATCGGCACATAGGCACGGAACACCGACGTGCGCAGCAGGAACTCCGCCTTCGTCTCGTCGCTCGCGCCGTATTCCACGAGCACCGCCGGCTCATGCACCATGCCGGCCACGCGCGGCGCGACGTCGGCCAGCAAGGCGAGCTCCGTGCGGGTCAGGTAGTACTCCGGCAATTCCGTGATGCGGCCGAACAGGCGGCAGCCTTCCTCGTCGTAGAACAACTTTGCCGGCAACGTCTTCCGCGGCTGCAACAGGCCGGTCAGCGCCGCATCCGCGACACTGCCGGCCGCCAGCATCATGGCGGAGTCATCAGGCATCTATGCGGTTTCCCTGTCAGATGTCGCGGGCCAGACGAACGCCACTGAACTGCCAGCGCTTGTCGGGATGGAAGAAGTTCCGGTAGCTGCGCCGCGTATGATTTTTCGGCGTGGCAAGCGAACCACCGCGCAGTACCATCTGGTTGATCATGAACTTGCCGTTGTATTCGCCGACCGCACCCGCGACCGGCCGATACCCCGGATATGGGCTATAGGCGCTGCATGTCCACTGCCAGACATGCGAATCCAGTTCGTGGATCTCCCCGCGGCCGCTCGCCGCCTCCCACTCCGATTCGGTCGGCAACCGCGCACCGGCCCAGCGCGCGAATGCGTCCGCCTCGTACCAGCTTATGTGGCGCACCGGCGCATCGGGATCGAGCGGGGTCGGGCCGCGCAGACCCATCTGCCGCCACCCATCGTCGCCCTCGCGCCAATACAGCGGTGCCGACCAGTCGTTGGCCTGCGCGCACGCCCAGCCGTCCGACATCCACAGCGTCGCCGTGCGGTAGCCGCCATCGGCGATGAACTCCGCCCATTCGCCATTGCGCACCAGGCGCGACGCCAGCCGATATGGCTGCAGATACACCGAATGCGCCGGCGTCTCGTTGTCGAAGCAGAAACCTGGATCCTGATGACCGATGCGCACCATCCCGCCGGCGCAATCGATGAAGCGTGTCGGTCCCGCCGCGCCCGCCGGTTCGCACCAATCCGGCAGCACCGCCGGCGCCAGCGGATTCTGCGCGAACGCGTGCAGCATGTCGGTGAGCAGCAGCTCCTGGTGCTGCTGCTCGTGCTGCAGACCGAGCTCGACCAATCCGGTCGCCTCGTTCGGCGGATGCGCCAGCAGCCGCAGCATCGCGGCATCGACGTGGCGGCGGAACGCGCCGACGCGTTCGGCGGACGGGCGCGTCAGCAGCCCGCGGTTGGGACGCGGGTGACGCGGACCAACGGCCTCGTAATAGGAGTTGAATAGATACGCGAAATCGCGATCGAACACCTGATAGTCCCGCGCGAAGGCGGTGAGCACGAACTGTTCGAAGAACCACGTCGTGTGTGCGCGATGCCACTTCGCCGGACTCGCATCGGGCATCGACTGGACACACTGGTCCTCGTCGCTCAGCGCAGCCGCGAGTTCGTCGGTCCACGCGCGGACCGCCGTATAGCGCCGCGGCAGGGCCGCCTCGTGGACAGCGTGCGCTGCCCCAGCCAGATCGTTCATGACGTTCTCCCGCCGGCGTCGCCATGGGAATTATGGCAGCACACGCCGCCGTACAAAAGATGGGCGGCCAGTGGCCGCCCATCTCGCGTCACCCGCATCGGGCGGGACAAATCCGGCGTGTATCACGCATTGGTGTAGTGATACTCCGGCATGCCCTCAAGCGACGCCTTCGTGGCACCCGGCATCACGATCTTGTCGTTCTCGATCTTGAGCTGGTCGAACGGGACCGACACGAGCTTGGCACCCATGCCGAGGAAGCCGCCGACCGAGATCACCGCGGTCGCCGCCTTGTGATCGTTGTCGCTCATCAGCAGGTCGTCGATCGAGCCGACCGACTGGTTCTGATCGTTGTAGACGCTGGCGCCCACCACCTTGCTCACCCGCACCTGGTGGTCGGCGGTGAAGTATTTCGGCGTGCTGGCGGTCGAGCTGGCCGCCATGTCGGGCCGCGTCGTGGTAGTCGTGGTCGTGGTGCGGCTCGAGGTCATGCCGGGCGGAGGCGGCGCGGCAGGGCTGGTGCTGGTCGTCGTCTGGGCCAGGACCGGCCACGCCAACAGCGCGGTGGCCGCGATCATGGTTCCAATCGATGCGTGTCTAGCCATGGTCCTATATCTCCCGTTGGGACACGAACCGAACGGCCTGGCACGGCCGGGGTTGCGCTCGGTTCGGCCACAAAAGAACGTGTGACCATGGCCGGCGATAGCGC
>JANWJK010000236.1 GCA_025452005.1 Acetobacteraceae bacterium
GCGCGTGCCACGTGCGGCGCAATCATCAGGCAGAGTGCCAACAACAGGCGCATCGGCGAGGTCCTCGTTATGGTTGCAGGGGGTGGACGCCGTCGAGCAGCGTGTCGAGTTGCGAGGCCGTCAGCGTACGGCCGTAAACCACGGCGTTGAACAAGGCCGCCAGTGTCCTCGGATCGCCGCCGCCGAGCCAGGCAAAGCCGATCAGTCGATTGATCGATGGCGGTTCGTCCAGCCACCCGAACGGGAGGCTGGGCGCGACGAACGCATGTCCTTCGCGAACAGCTCGCAACGACCGCCATGTGTTCGATTGCGCGAGCGTCGCATGCATTGCCGGATCGGCGAAGACCAGCATGTCGGGATCGAGCGTGGCGATATCATCCACACTGACCTGGTGCGATGATCCCGGACCCGCCGGTGCGACGAGCTGCCAGCCAAGACGGGTGAAAGTCTCGGCGAGATCGGTTCCGGGCGCGACCACTGTCAGGCCATCGGCACCGCGTGCGAACAGGACTCGTCTGTGCGCGTTTTGCGTCGCCGGCAGCGCCAGCAATGCTTCAGCGAATCTCGCGAGAGTTTCCGCGCGCTCCTGGCGGTGCAGCAAACTGCCAAGCAGCCTGAATGTGTGGGGAATCTCCCGCATCGATCCATCCAGCAGCACGGTGGGAATTCCAGTGCGCTGCTGTGTCGCCTTGGCCAAATCGGCGTAATGAGGCGAAACCGTACCATAATCCAGAATCAGGTCGGGATGAAGTGCAACAACCTTGACCGTCACGTCTTCGCGGCCGGTCAGGCGAGGGACCTGTGGCAATCGCGCTGCCTCCGTTGCAAGCAGCGCACGCGCGCTGTCCGAAACGGGCGACGTCCAGCCGAGCATCAAATCCGGTGCCAGCGCCGCCAGGAGGATTGCGGCGGGCGGACCGGCTGGCATTACGTGCGCTATCTGCTCCGGGACCTCCACGTTGCGACCGGTGGCATCGTCAATGGTGCCGGCCCCTGCTGCGTTGACGCACCAGAAAAGCGATACAACCCACAAGATTGTCCAGCGCTGCATTCATCCTCCGCCCAGGACGATATATCTCACCGCATATAGCGGCAATAGGTCGTACTTATGAGGTAGACAGACTGCATCGGTCCCGTCCTGGAACAATAACACTGGTCAAGGTCGTCACCTGCCCGTGATGGACGATCGCCGGCTGCATGGTATCGTGAGCATCGGCGATCACGGACAGTTGTGGCCTCTGCCGCTCCCGGCTAAGTGATGGCCGGCAGGCACAAACGTTACAGCGCATGCCAATCGGCTGTCGCACATTGTCGTTGGCCTCACGCTGAGGCATTCCACCGTCGCCAACCGAGGCATTCTGAGTAAACGGGACCACGCACGGCATGGCACCAAAGATCTATCATCTGCATCCGCTCGTTGCCGGCGATCTGTCTGACTGGGGGTCGCATTTCGCGCGCTGCCGCGCCATGGGATTCGACACGGTGTGCGTCGCCCCGCCCTTTGTGCCAGGGGCCAGCGGCGACATCTTCGTTACCGCCGACCACGAGGCGCTGCACCCTGCGCTGGGTTGGCCCGGTTCGGCCGATGCCGGCATCGCACACGTCGTGCGGCAGGCCGCGGAGCATGGGCTGAGCGTCTGGCTCGATCTTGCCATCGACCAGGTCGCGATCGATGCCACGATCCGGCGCCGCGAGGAGCAGTGGTTCGTCGCGGGCGGCTGTGGCGCACCGCCCAGTCCGTGGCGGGCGCCGCATCGGCTCGATGTCGCCTATGCCCGGTTGCAACAGACCAATATCGCCGATGCCATGGCCGCATGGTGGCTGGACCGGCTCGCACGTCTGACCCAGGCGGGCATCGCGGGTTTCCGCTGCCTGAATCCCCCGCCGCGCCGCGATCGTTCTGGCAACGGATCATCAACGGACTGAGCCCGCAGCAATGCCGCTTCCTGGCCTGGACGCCAGGTATCGAACGTGCCGCGCTGCCGCCACTGGAAGGTATCGGCTTCGATTTCGTGTGCTCCTCGCTTGCCTGGTGGGACGGACGCGCGAACTGGCTGGTCGAGGAGATCGAGCTGTTGCGCCGCATAGCGCCGGTGATCGCCTCGCCGGAGCCATCGTTCTTCGAGCGGCGCGCGATGCGGCTGACACCCGGCAGCGATGTCCGCCTCGCCTATCGCTTCGCGCTGCGGCTGGCCGCGGCGACGGGGAGCGGCACGTTCGTGCCGATGGGCTTCGAGTATGCCACACGCCGGCCTTTCGATGCCGCATTGGGCTCGCCGCAGGATCTTCAACGGGCTCGCGACGAGGCGCCGTGCGACCTCACGGCAGACATTGCGGAAGCCAACGAGGAGGTCGACCGCATTGCCGCCTATCGTGTCGATGGCGATATGCGCCAGCTCAGCGATGCGCAGGACGCTGTCACGGCGCTGCTGCGCTCGGACGCGCCGGACATGCGCAACGCCTCCCGCGGCGTCATGGTGCTGGCCAATCCCGATCTCGCTCGCGGCGTGCCACTCGACATGACTGTCTCGCCGCTGCCGCCGCGGGCCGGCGCGGCGTTGACCCTGGAGGTGGCCTGCGAGCAAGCAGATGCGCCAATGGACCCAGGCGAGGTGCGCGTTCTCGCCTATATGCCGGCGTCACCGGTGATCCGTCCGATGGTCCGCGACGCCGACCTCGATGCTCGTCGTCTTGGCGCCACGCGCATCGCCATCGAGGCCATTCTGCCGCAGGTCCCGGATGGCGCGTTTGCCGTGAAACGCCTGGTCGGCGAACATGTCACGGTCAGCGCCGATATCATTGCCGACGGCCACGAAGTGTTCGCTGCCGAATTGCGTTGGCGCGCAGACGACGAGACCGAGTGGCATCGTGCCGCGATGCGACTGGTGACGAACGATCGCTGGGCCACGACATTCGTCCCAGCGCGGGTTGGCCGGCATCTGGTCACCGTTCAGGCGTGGTGGGATGCGTGGGGAACCTTCCGCCACGATCTGTCCGTCAAGCACGCCGCCGGCCAGAACGTAACACTGGAAATCGATGAGGGGCGGAGCCTGATCAAGGCGGCGCTCGCGCGGGCTCCGGCGCGCACATGTGGCGCGTTGTCCTCGATCGCCGATCGACTGAAGTCCCTCGATATTGCGGCGCAGGTCGCCTTGATGCTGGCCGAGGACACCGCGGCGGCAATGCAGGAATTCGACGACCGGCCATTCGCCACCGAACATGCTCCGGCGATACCGATCGACGTCGACCGCCCGCAGGCCGGCTTTGCAAGCTGGTACGAGATGTTTCCTCGTTCCGCCACGGATGATCCCACACGCCACGGCACATTCGCCGACGTGGTCACGCGGCTGCCGATGGTGCGTGCGATGGGCTTCGACGTGCTGTATTTCCCGCCGATCCATCCGATCGGCACGACGAACCGCAAGGGACGCAACAACGCGCTGCGGGCGGATCCGGACGATGTGGGCAGTCCCTATGCGATCGGCGGGCCGGAGGGCGGCTATGAAGCCGTCCATCCTCAGCTCGGCACGCTCGACGATTTCCGCAATCTGGTCGCCGCGGCCAAGGACAACGGCCTGGAGATCGCGCTCGACTTCGCCGTGCAGTGCTCGCCCGACCATCCCTGGCTGCGCCAGCATCCGGACTGGTTCCGCTGGCGTCCAGACGGCTCGATCCGGTTCGCCGAGAATCCTCCGAAGAAATACGAGGACATCGTCAATCCCGACTTCTACGCCAAGGCGGCGATGCCAGCGCTGTGGTTTGCGCTGCGCGATGCGGTGCAGTTCTGGGTGGATCAGGGAGTGCGCATCTTCCGCGTCGACAACCCGCACACCAAGCCGCTACCGTTCTGGCACTGGATGATCGCCGACATTCGCGGTCGACACCCCGATGTGATCTTTCTGGCCGAGGCGTTCACCCGGCCGAAGCTGATGTACCGCCTGGCGAAGATCGGCTTCAACCAGTCCTATACCTACTTCACGTGGCGCAACACCAAGCAGGAGATCATCGAATACCTCACGGAGCTGAACGCCTCGCCGGTGAAGGACTTCTTCCGGCCGAACTTCTTCGTCAACACGCCGGACATCAATCCGCCGTTCTTGCAGACCTCGGGTCGTCCTGGGTTCCTGATCCGCGCGGCGCTGGCATGCACGCTGTCCGGCTTATGGGGCATGTATTCGGGCTTCGAACTATGCGAAGCGGCGCCGCTCCCCGGCCGTGAGGAGTACGTGGACTCCGAAAAATACCAGATCCGCGTCCGCGACTTTGCCATGGCGGGAAACATCGTGTCAGAAATAGCGATGCTCAACCGCATCCGCCGGGCGCATCCAGCGTTGCAGACGCATCTCGGCATAACCTTCTATCCGGCCTTCAACGAGCAGGTGCTTTTTTATGGCAAGCGAACACCGGAAAGGCACGACATGATTCTGATCGCGGTCAGCCTCGATCCGCATGCCGCGCAGGAAGCGGCAATCGAGATACCGTTGTGGGAATGGGGCCTGCCCGACCACGAGTCGCTTGCGGCCACCGATCTGATACGCGGCCATAGCTTCGTCTGGACCGGCAAGCAGCAGCGCATCCGCCTCGATCCCGCCGATCTTCCGTTCGCGATCTGGCAGGTCGCGCCGTCGGTGGCCGCGTGATGGATATCTCAGTCGCCGCTCCCGCCCCGATCGAGGTCGCGGTGAGCGGGAACGCGCTGTGGTACAAAGATGCCATCATCTATCAACTGCACGTCAAGTCGTTCTTTGATGCCAACAACGACGGCATTGGCGACCTGCCGGGGCTGATCTCCAAGCTCGACTACATCGCCGATCTTGGCGTCAACACGGTCTGGCTGCTGCCGTTCTACCCGTCGCCTCGGCGAGACGATGGCTACGACATCAGCGACTATCGGGGTGTCCATCCGGACTATGGCACGCTGGCGGATGCCAGGCGGTTCATCGCCGCGGCGCATGCCCGCGGGATACGGGTGATCACCGAACTGGTGGTGAATCACACGTCCGACCAGCATCCGTGGTTCCAGCGGGCGCGACAGGCGAAGGTCGGTTCGGTGTACCGCGACTTCTATGTCTGGTCGAACGACGACCACAGATATGCCGGCACGCGCGTCATCTTCGTCGATACGCAGCGTTCCAACTGGACCTGGGACGAGGTTGCGGGTGCGTACTACTGGCACCGCTTCTATCCGCACCAGCCAGACCTGAATTTCGACAACCCCCGGGTGCTGAAGGAGATCCTGGCGGTCCTGCGATACTGGCTGGATCTCGGTGTGGATGGGCTGCGGCTCGACGCGGTGCCCTATCTGGTGGAGCGCGAGGGCACCAACAACGAGAACCTGCCGGAAACCCATGCGGTGCTGAAGCAGATCCGTGCCGAGCTCGACGCGCACTATCCGGACCGGATGCTGCTGGCGGAGGCAAATCAATGGCCGGAGGATGCGAAGGATTATTTCGGGAATGACGATGAATGCCACATGGCATTCCACTTCCCGCTGATGCCGCGGATGTACATGGCGATCGCCCGCGAGGACCGCTTTCCGATCACCGACATCCTGCGGCAGACGCCCGACATTCCGCCGAACAGCCAGTGGGCGATCTTTCTGCGCAACCACGACGAGCTCACTTTGGAGATGGTGACGTCGAGCGAGCGCGATTTCCTGTGGGAGACCTATGCCGCGGATCGCCGTGCCCGACTCAATCTCGGCATTCGCCGCCGGCTGTTGCCGCTGCTCGAGCATGACCGCAGGCGAGTCGAGCTGATGAACTATCTGCTGTTCTCCATGCCCGGTACGCCGGTGATCTACTATGGCGACGAGATCGGCATGGGCGACAACATCCATCTCGGCGACCGCGACGGCGTACGCACGCCGATGCAGTGGTCACCCGACCGCAACGGCGGGTTCTCACGCGCGGAGCCTTCGCGGCTCGTGCTGCCGCCGATCATGGATGCGCTGTATGGCTTCGAGACGGTGAACGTCGAGGCGCAGTCCAGCGACCGCCATTCCCTGCTGAACTGGACGCGTCGCGCGATCGCGGTTCGCCGCCAGTACCAGGTGTTCGGTCGTGGCAGTTTCCGGCTGCTGTACCCGCAGAACCGCAAGGTCCTGGCCTATCTGCGCGAATACGAGGGACGCACGATCCTCTGTGTCGCCAACCTCGCGCGCACGCCCCAGGCGGTGGAACTGGAACTGTCGGAATTCGCCGGACGAACACCGGTCGAACTGGACGGTGGCTCGATGTTCCCGCCGATCGGTCAGCTCAATTATCTGCTCACACTGTCGCCGTACGGCTTCTACTGGTTCCTGCTGGCCGAAGAGGAAGCGGCGTGGCCGACACCGCACACGCCCGCACCGGAGCCGATGCCCGAATACCAGACGATCGTCCTGCGAACCCGCCTGGCGGATGCTCTTGGGAGCTATCGTGCGACGCTGGAGCGCGACATCCTGCCAGCCTATCTCGCCAAGCGGCGCTGGTTCGCCATGAAAGACCAGACGCTGCTGGCAGTGCGGCTTGCCTCGCTCATCCCGTTGCCGCAAGCCGATTTGGAGATCCTCCTCGCGGAGATTGAGACCGAAACGCGGGAAGGCACAGCACGCTGGCTGCTGCCCGTGGCGATCGCCTGGGAGGACCGGCAGGCCGGCCCGCTGCCGGCGCAGCTTGCACTCGCGCGCGTGCGGCGCGGTGCGCGCGTCGGACTGCTGACAGATGCATTCGCAGTTCCGGAATTCGCCAGCGGCGTCTTGGCAGCGCTGGCAATCAGCGCCCAGCCTGAGGAGCTTCACTTCGAACCGACGTCGCGCATGGCGGAGACCGTTATCGCGCCGGATGCGGAGATGAAATGGCTGACGGTCGAGCAGTCGAATTCCTCGATGATCGTCGGCGATGCGGCAATGCTCAAGCTGTTCCGGCGTGTATCGACCGGGCCGCACCCCGAGGCCGAGATGGGTCGCTACCTGACCGAACAGGGGTTTGCCAACGTCGCGCCGCTGCTTGGCGAGGTTGTGCGCGTCGATTCCGCCGGTGAGCGTCATTCCCTGGCGGTTGCCCAAGGTTTCATCCGCAACCAGGGCGATGCGTGGACCTGGACGCTGGACCTGTTGATGCGCGGGCTGTCGGACCTCACCGCCGGAACCGAAGAGGCGCAGGCAACAGGGGCCGAGCAGCACGAGGATTACGGCGCCATCGCTGCGCTGCTTGGGCGTCGCCTGGCGGAGATGCACGCCATCCTCGCCCGCGACGCCGAAGATCCGGCCTTCGCTCCGGAACGGGCAAGCACCGAGATGATCCGGGAATGGGAGTCGCAGGCGGAGCAGCAGCTTGCCGCCGCATTCGCCGCGCTCGATGTTCCGCGGGAATGGGACGCCGAAGCTGCGCAGGACCTTGCCATCGTGATGGCGGAGCGCGATCGGCTTGCCGCCACCGTGCGCGGGCTCGCTGAGGCCGGGCAGCGCGCGATGCTCACGCGCATCCACGGCGATCTGCATCTCGGCCAGGTTCTGGTCGCGAATGGCGATGTCTACATCATCGACTTCGAGGGCGAACCGGCGAAGCCCGTCGCACTGCGCCGGGCAAAGAACCACCGGCTCCGCGACGTCGCCGGTATGCTTCGCTCGTTCGACTACGCCGGGGCCGTGATGAAGCGCCGGAGCGTCGCCACGCAGGCTCATGTCGCCGACCCGCAGCGCGACGCATTTCTGCGGACCTTTGTGGTAGGCGCGGTGCAGAGCTTCCTTGCCGGCTACGCCGACGTGCTGCCGGCCGAGGACGCCGAGGCGGAACAGAACCTGCTTCGGCTCTTCTTGATCGAGAAGGCGGCCTACGAGATCGCCTATGAGGCCGCCAATCGTCCGGCGTGGATCGACGTGCCGCTGCATGGCCTCGCCCAGCTCATAGCGCAGGAGCAGTCATGAACGATGTAGCCGAACTGTCCGGGCTGCCGTCAGGCGTGGCGGAGGCACTCGCCGCAGGAACATGGCGCGATCCATTTGCGGTGCTTGGTCCGCTCGACACCGCAGTGGGCCGGGTGGTCCGCGTCTTCCTACCCGGAGCATTGCAAGTGGAGGTGCGGGCACGCACCAGCGGCGAAACGCTCGGACGGCTCGCGCCAATCGCGCCACCTGGCCTGTTCGCCGGTCAGGTAACCGGCACCGAGCCGTACCTGCTGCGCATCACGTGGCCAGACACGGTGCAGGAGACCGAGGATCCGTATTCTTTCGGATCACTGCTCGGCGACCTCGACCTGCACCTGTTCAACGAAGGGCGGCATTTCGAACTGGCGTCGCATCTCGGCGCGAACGTGGTGACAATCGACGGCGTCACCGGCGTGCGCTTCGCCGTGTGGGCACCGAACGCGCGCGCGGTATCCGTGGTCGGCGACTTCAATACCTGGGACCCGCGGCGGAACCTGATGCGCCTGCGCTTCCCCGCCGGTGTTTGGGAGCTGTTCGTCCCACGCCTGCCGCCCGGTGCACGCTACAAGTTCGCCATTGTCGGTCCTGACGGTGCGCGCCTGCCGCTCAAAGCGGATCCGCTCGCTCGCGCAACCGAGCCGCCGCCCGCCACCGCGTCGGTCGTCGCCGATCCCCTGCCGCATGTCTGGCACGACGAGACATGGATGAACCAGCGCGCTCGTCGCCATGCCACCAATGCGCCGATCTCGATCTATGAAATGCACGCCGCATCGTGGTTCCATCCCGATGGGCGCATTCCGACCTGGGATGAACTGGCCGCGCGGCTGGTGCCCTACGTCAGCGAGATGGGCTTCAGCCATGTCGAACTGATGCCGGTCACCGAGCACCCGTTCGGCGGTTCATGGGGCTATCAGCCGCTCAGTCTGTTCGCGCCGAGCGCGCGGTTCGGTCCACCTGACGGTTTCGCCCGCTTCGTGGATGCCTGCCACCGCGCCGATATCGGCGTCATCGTCGATTGGGTGCCGGCGCATTTCCCGACCGACGCCCACGGCATGGCACGGTTCGACGGCACGGCGCTGTACGAGCACCAGGATCCGCGCGAAGGCTTCCATCGCGACTGGAACACCTACATCTACAATTTCGGCCGTCGCGAGGTGCAGGGGTTTCTGATCGCATCAGGCCTCTACTGGCTCGAGCAATTCCACGTCGATGGCTTACGTGTGGATGCAGTCGCGTCGATGTTGTACCGCGACTATTCGCGCCCGGAGGGCCAGTGGATCCCCAACGTCTACGGCGGCCGCGAAAACCTCGAGGCGATCGGCTTTTTGCGCCACTTCAACGCCGTGGTGGGCGAGCGCTGCGCCGGCGCGATCACCATTGCCGAGGAGTCGACGGCCTGGCCAGGTGTGTCGCGCCCGATCAGCGAAGGCGGTCTGGGTTTCGCCTACAAGTGGAACATGGGCTGGATGCACGACACGCTCCACTACATCGAGAACGAGCCGATCCACCGGTCATGGCATCACAACGACATGACGTTCGGCCTGCTCTATGCCTTCGCCGAGAACTTCGTGCTGCCGCTGTCGCACGACGAAGTGGTCTACGGAAAGCGCTCGCTGATCGGCAAGATGCCAGGCGACAACTGGCAGCGTTTCGCCAACCTGCGGACCTATCTCGGCTTCATGTGGGCCCATCCCGGCAAGAAGCTGCTGTTCATGGGTGGCGAATTCGCGCAGGAGCACGAGTGGAGCCACGATGGCGAGCTGGACTGGGCGGCACTCGGCGATCCGTTGCGATTGGGCATCCAGCGCGTGGTGCGCGATCTCAACCGTCTGTATGCCAGCGAGCGGGCGCTGCATCAGCGCGACGTCGTCTCGACGGGCTTTCGATGGGTCGTGGGCGACGATCGGCAGAACTCCGTGTTCGCCTTCCTGCGCTACGGCGACGAGACCGCCCCTCCGGTGCTCGTCGTCTGCAACATGACGCCAGTACCGCGGACCGGCTATCGCATCGGCGTGCCGCGTCCGGGCGCGTGGACGGAACTGCTGAATACTGATTCGATATATTATGGTGGGTCAGGCATGGGCAATGGCGACGCACTGGTGGCCACGCCGTTGCAAAGCCATGGTGAGGCCCAGTCGTTGGTACTGACATTGCCGCCGCTCGCCGCATTGTTCCTGCATCCGGGCGCCTGACCGGCCCGGAAGCATGCAGCACCTGCCTGACGCGCTGCAGCCGGGCCGTCCATTTCCCCTCGGCGCGACCTGGGACGGGCTCGGCATCAACTTCGCGGTGTTCTCGGCGAATGCGCACAGGATAGACCTGTGCCTGTTCGAACCGTCCGGACGCCATGAGATCGCGCGCTATACGCTGCCGGAATACACCGACGAAGTCTGGCACGGCTATCTGCCCGATGCGACGGCCGGCGTGCTCTATGGCTACCGTGCATACGGTCCGTACGCGCCGGAGCACGGACATCGGTTCAATCATCACAAGCTGCTGCTCGACCCTTATGCTCGGGCGCTGGCTGGCACCGTCCATTGGTCGGACGCGCTGTACGGTTTCCGCCAGCATTCCCTGCGCGGCGACCTGTCGTTCGACCGTCGCGACAGTGCGCCGGCAATGCCGAAAGGCGTGGTGACCGACGACTCGTTCAACTGGGGGGACGACCACCCACCCGACGTTCCCTGGTCGGATACCGTGATCTACGAGGCGCATGTGCGCGGTCTGACCATGCTGCACGGCGGCATCCGTCCATCCGAGCGGGGCACCTTCGCCGCCCTCGCTAATCCCGCGGTGATCGACCATTTGCGCCGTCTCGGCATCACCGCGGTCGAATTGATGCCGGTGCACGCCTTCCTGCAGGACCGCGCCTTGCAGCAACGCGGGCAACGCAACTACTGGGGCTACAACACACTCGGCTTCTTCGCGCCGGAACCGTCCTACCTGTCGGACGGCACGCCGAACGAGATGCGCGTCGCGGTGCGCCGGCTGCACGCCGCCGGTATCGAGGTGATCCTCGATGTCGTGTACAACCACACCGCCGAAAGCGACGAGACCGGACCCACGCTTTCGTTCCGCGGCCTGGACAACGCCAGCTACTATCGGCTCGAGGCGGGAGACCTGCGGCGGACCGTCAACGATACCGGCACCGGCAACACGCTCAACCTATCGCACCCGCGCGTCCTGCAGATGGCCATGGATTCCCTGCGCCACTGGGTGAGTTCGTTCCACGTGGACGGATTCCGCTTCGATCTCAGCGCAACGCTCGGGCGCGAGTCGTATGGATTCGATCCCGGTGCGGGTTTCTTCGACGCGCTTCGCCAGGACCCGGTTCTCGCCGGGGTGAAGCTGATTGCCGAACCCTGGGATATTGGCCCGGGCGGATACCAGCTTGGCAACCATCCGCCTGGCTTCGCGGAATGGAACGACCGGTTCCGCGACAGCGTACGCGCCTTCTGGCGCGGCGATAGGGGCCAGCGGCCGGCAATTGCCGCAAGATTAGCAGGTTCAGCGGATATCTTTGCCCGCCAAGGCAGGCGTCCCTGGGCATCCGTCAACTTCGTCGCCTCACACGACGGCTTCACACTCACGGACGCCGTGTCCTATGCCGAGCGTCACAACGACGCGAACGGTGAAGACAATCGCGACGGGCATCCCGCCAACTTCACCAGCAACTGGGGCGTGGAGGGGGCGACCGACGATCCGGCGATCAACGCTGTGCGCGCGAATGTCAGGCGCGCGATGCTGGCCACTGTGTTGTTCGCGGCCGGCACGCCGATGCTGCTGGCCGGCGACGAGTTCGGCCGCACCCAGGGTGGCAACAACAATGCGTACTGCCAGGACAATGAAGTATCCTGGCTGGACTGGGACATGGCGGCGTCCCCGACGGGAGTTGGGCTGACCGCGTACGTGGCGCGGCTCATCGCGCTACGCCGCGAGCATCCGGTGCTTCGCCATCCGGACTTCCTGCACGGCAAGGCACATCCTGCCCCGGGCGTCGCCGACATCGCGTGGTTCGATCAGACGGGAGCAACAATTCCTGTCGAGGCGTGGAACGATATTGAACAACGGACGTTGATTTTGCGTCGATCTATGAAAGTTCCTGAAGGAAAGGTGACGATCCTGAACCTGCTGCTCAACCCGGGGGATCAGCCGCATGACTTCCGCCTGCCGCCACCGCATCTGCCGAGCCGCGTGCTGCTCGACAGCGCCCAGCCCGCGGCTCATGCGCGCTCGGTGGCAGGGGACCAGATAGCGGTGGCCGCTCACAGCGCGGTCCTGCTGTACTCCGAGCATGCCGGATGAACGCCGGGTTCGCGCTCGACACGCGCTTCGGCGCCAACCCGCGCAAGGATGGAAGCACGCGGTTTCGCCTATGGGCGCCCGGGCAGGAAACGGTGAGTGTCGCGGTGGAGGGCGGGCCGCTCGTGCCGATGGAGCGTTCGCCCGACGGATGGTTCGATGCAGGCGCAGCGTGTCCGGTCGGGACGCGATACCGATACCGTCTGGCCGATGGAATGCTGGTGCCTGATCCCGCGTCACGGGCACAGGCGAACGACGTGCACGATCCAAGCATCGTGATCGATCCGCGCAGCTACGCGTGGCGCAACACGGACTGGCGCGGCCGGCCCTGGCGAGAGACCGTGCTGCTGGAAATCCACGCCGGGGTGCTGGGAGGATTCCTCGGGGTTGCGCGCGAGCTTCCCCGGCTGGCGGCGATCGGTATCACCGCCGTCGAACTGATGCCGGTCAACGATTTCCCGGGTCGCCACAACTGGGGCTATGACGGCGTGCTGCCGTATGCGCCCGATGCCGCCTACGGCACGCCGGACGAGCTGAAGTCACTGGTCGATGCTGCGCACGACCACCGTCTGATGATCTTTCTCGACGTGGTGTACAACCACTTCGGGCCGGATGGGAATTACCTGCCGCTCTACGCGCCGCAGTTCTTTCGCGAGGATCGCCACACACCGTGGGGACCGGCGATCGATTTCCGCCGACCCGAGGTGCGCGGCTTCTTCACCGACAATGTGCTCTACTGGCTGATGGAGTACCGCTTCGACGGGCTGCGTTTCGACGCGGTGCATGCCATCCTGGATCAGGACTGGGTGGACGAGATGGCCGCCACGGTGCGCGCCACCGTGGAGCCGGGGCGGCACGTGCATCTGGTTCTGGAGCACCACAACGATGCCTCGCACCTCGGCAAGGACATCGACGCGCAGTGGAACGATGATGGCCACAACGTGCTGCATGTGCTGCTGACCGGTGAGGATGGCGGCTATTACCTCGACTATGCCGACCAGCCCGCCTGGAAGCTGGCACGCTGCCTGACCGAGGGTTTCGTCTATCAGGGCGAGCACGCGCGCTACACAGGCGAGCCGCGCGGCATGCCGAGTGGCCATCTGCCGCCGACTGCTTTCGTGTTGTTCCTGCAGAACCACGACCAGATCGGCAACCGCGCGTTCGGCGAGCGGCTGACCACGCTGACCGAGCCCGCGGCACTCGAGGCGGCGATCGCGTTGCTGATACTCTGTCCGCAGATACCGCTGCTGTTCATGGGCGAGGAGTGCGCGAGCCGGGCGCCGTTCCTGTTTTTTACCGACCACGGCGCCGAGCTTGCCGACGCGGTGCGCCAGGGGCGCCGCGCCGAGTTCGCAAAGTTCCCGGCGTTCGCAGATCCGGCCACCCGCGAACGCATTCCCGATCCGAACGCGCCGGAGACCTTCGCTGCCTCATTGCCACAGGCTGATCCTGCACTCGGGCCGGCGCGCGAGGCACTCTACCGGCGGCTGATCGAGCTGCGCGCAATGGCGATCGTGCCGCGGCTGGATGGCGCGCGTGCGCTGACCGCCGAAGTGGTGGGACCGAAGGCCGTGGTGGCGCGCTGGCGACTGGGCGACGGAGCCATATTGACGCTTGCCAGCAACCTCGATGCCGGCGCGATATCGATGGATCTCCCGGCCGGCCGGCTGCTGTTCGCCAGCACGGCGCCGTCGCTTGGCCGGCTGCACGGTCATTCCACCTGCGCCTTCATCGATGAGCCGCGTTCGGCCGATGTTTGACGAGGCGATACGCGACCTAGCTCGCCGCGCCGGTATTGCCGTCGAGTGGAACGACTATGCTGGGCGCCCCAAGACAGTCGCACCGGACGTGTTGCGCCATATGCTGGCGGCGCTCGGACTGCCCTGCGCCACGCGTGGAGATGTGCTGGCCAGTCGCAAGCGGTTGCAGCGCAGGGCCACCCTACAGGCGCTGCCGCCGCTGATCACGGCGACTGCCGGCCGGCCTACGCGTCTCGACGTTGGCGCGAGCGAGCCTCGCATCGCGCGGCTGAGCTTCGAAACGGGCGGTACGCACGATGTCCTCCTCTCGCCGGTGCGCGGACGACTGCGCGTGCCGCCTATCAGCAGATCGGGCTATCATCGGCTGCTGATCGACGACCGCGAGTTTGTCCTGGCCGTGGCGCCGAGCCGCTGCTGGACGCTCGACGATGCGGTGCCGGATGCCCGGCTGTGGGGTATCGCGGCGCAGGTCTATTCGCTACGTCACCGCGGCGACGGCGGTATTGGCGACGCGGCGGGCATCGCGGCGCTCGCCGAAGCGGCGGGGTCGCGCGGCGCGGATGCGATCTGCCTGAGCCCGCTGCATGCGTTGTTCGGCGCCGATCCGTCGCGCTACGGTCCCTATTCGCCCTCGACGCGCCTGTTCCTCAATCCTTTGCACGCATCCGCGGCGCTGGTGTTCGGCGAGGCGCTTGTGGCGGACACGCTGGGCGCCGAGGGCCTGGGCGACATGTTCGACCGGCTTGAGGCGCAGACCCTCATCGACTGGCCTACCGCCGCGCGCGCGAAGCATCGCCTGCTGCGGGCCTTGTTCGAGCCGTTTATCGACAGCGATGGGCCGCTGCGCCTGGACTTTGCAAGCTTCCGCGCCGACGGCGGCGAACTGCTGACGCAGCACGCCGTATTCGAGACGTTGCAGGCGGTGAAGAGCGCGACAGGCTTGGGTGATTGGCGGCGCTGGCCGTTGGACCTGCGCGAGCCACGCAGTGCCGCGGTTGCGGTGTTCGCAGCATCGCACGAGCGGGAGGTGCTGTATCACTGCTTCCTGCAATGGGTCGCTGATCGGTCGCTGCGGATTGCACAGCATCGCGCTCGCGCCGCAGGCATGCGTATCGGCGCGATCGGCGATCTCGCCGTCGGTATGGACCCGAGCGGCAGTCATGCGTGGAGCCGGCAGGACGACGTCCTCGGCGGCCTCACCATCGGCGCACCGCCCGATTTGTTCAATCCGCTCGGTCAGGACTGGAAGTTGACTGGCTTCTCGCCGCGCGCCCTCATCGCCGGTGGGTTTGCGCCATTTTTGTCGACGCTGCGTGCAGCGTTGCGCAACGCCGGTGGTGTGCGTATCGATCATGCCATGGGGCTGACGCGGCTCTGGCTGATCCCGGACGGCGCGGACCCCGCCGACGGCGCGTATCTGGCGTATCCGCTCGGCGATCTGCTGCGTCTGCTGGCGCTGGAATCGCAACGCCATAGCGCAATCATTGTGGGCGAGGACCTCGGCACCCTGCCGGCGGGATTCCGCGAGGCATTGGAGATTGCCGGCCTGCACGGCATGCGCGTGCTGTGGTTCGAGTGCAATGGTCGGACATTCAATCCGCCTGACGCGTGGGACCACTCCGCCGTCGCGATGAATTCGACGCACGATCTGCCGACCGTCGCCGGCTGGTGGCGTGGCAGCGACATTGTCGCGCGTGCCGAATGTCGGCGCCTCGGCGTTGGCGTGAACGAAGCAGACGTGGCCGCGGAACGCGGCACCGACCGCGACGCCTTGTGGCAGGCCTTCGTACACGCTGGGGTCGCCGATGGCGATGCGCCGTCGCCGCATGACACGCAACCGGTGGTGGATGCGTCGCTGACGTTCATCGCCGCCACGCCGTCGCCGCTGTGCCTGCCGACGATCGAGGACCTGATCGGCGTCGAGGAGCAGCCGAATTTGCCCGGCACGGTGGACGAGCATCCGAACTGGCGACGGCGTTTGACAGTGGACGTGGATACCTTGCTCGACGAGCCGCGTACCGCGGCGCGCGTGCAGCGCCTGGCGGCGCGGCGGCCAAGACTATGAGCGCGCCGCGCGCAACCATGCGGCTGCAATTGAATCGGGGCTTCACCTTCGCCGATGCCACAACGCTGGTGCCTTACATGGCCGCGCTGGGTATCAGTCATCTCTACAGCTCGCCGATCCTCGCGGCGCGAACCGGATCGATGCATGGCTACGACGTCACTGATCCGACGCGTGTCAATCCGGAACTTGGCGGTGAAGCCGGACTGCGCGGCCTTGTGGCGGTGTTGCGTGCCGCCGGACTCGGCCTGGTCGTCGATATCGTGCCGAACCACATGGCGTCGGGCGGGATGGAGAACCCCTGGTGGGCCGATGTGTTGCGGCATGGCCGCGCCAGCCGCTATGCGACGTACTTCGATATCGATTGGGACGCGCAGGATAAGCTGCTGGCACCGTTCCTCGGCCTACCGTACGGCGAGGTGCTGCGTGATGGCGCCCTGACCCTGGTGTCGGATCGTAACGATCCGGTGATCCGCTATTTCGACACGCGATTCCCGGTCCGCCCAGAGGATCATTCCCAGATCGCCGCCGCGCCGCCGGACGCTTTCGATCCAGCCACGGAGGCGGGCAGGGCGCGGTTGCATCGTCTGCTCGAGCACCAGCACTACCGGCTCGCCTGGTGGCGCAGCGCGGGCGATGCCACGAACTGGCGGCGCTTCTTCGACATCAACGGTCTGGTGGGGTTGCGTGTCGAGGACGAAGCTGTGTTCGAGGCGACCCATGCAGCGCTGCTCCGCCTGTACGCGGAGGGGTTGATCGACGGTGTGCGGGTCGATCATGTCGATGGCCTGGCGGACCCGCGCGGCTATTGCCACAGTCTGCGGGCACGCCTCGATGCGCTGGCGACACAGCGGCCAGCGGATGCTCCGCCAGGTCCGGCATGGATCGTCGTCGAGAAGATCCTCGGCGCCGGCGAGCGCCTGGCCGACGATTGGGCCGTCGATGGCACCAGCGGCTACGACTTCATGGACGAGGTGGGCGCGCTGTTGCACGACGGCTCCGGCGAGACTGCGCTGCGCGAATTATGGGGCGAGTTGAGTGGTCGCCCCACCGTCTTCGCCGAAGAGGAGACCGCGGCACGACGCGATGTGCTCGAGCACGCCTTCACGGCACAGCTCGACGCGGCCGTTGCGTCGCTGCACCGTATCGCACTCAGCGATGTCGAGACCCGCGATACCACCCAGGCCGCGATCCGCCGCGCACTGGTGGCGCTGCTCGCGCATTTCCCGGTGTATCGCTGCTACGGCGTCGGGCAGCGGTGTGAATTCCTTGCGCAGGCGGTCGCGGATGCGATGAAGGAGGTGCCTGCCGCCTATCATCCGACGCTGGCACTGCTTGAGCGCTGGCTGGGAGAGGAGGCGACACCTGAAGCAGCCGTGCGGTTCCAGCAACTGAGCGCTCCGCTCGCGGCGAAGGGGGTCGAGGATACCGCGTACTACAGATACGGCGTGCTGCTGTCGCGCAACGAGGTCGGTGCCGATGTACGGCGCTTCAGCGCCACGGTGGAGGAGTTCCATGCGGCGTGTCTCGCCCGGCGCGAGCTTTTTCCCGACGCCATGCTGGCGACCGCGACACACGACCACAAGCGCGGCGAGGACGTGCGCGCACGCCTCGCGGTGCTGAGCGAGATTCCCGGTGAGTGGGAACGCGCGGTGCGGTGCTGGTTCACCATGAACGCGCCGCATAGAAGACACGGCGATGCGCCGATGCCGTCACCGGGCGACGAGGCGATGCTGTACCAGATGATCGTCGGTGCATGGCCGGTCGATGCGACCGACTTGCGGGACTACACCGACCGGCTGGCCGCGTGGCAACTCAAGGCGCTGCGCGAGGCGAAGCTGGAAACGAGCTGGGACGCGCCGAACCTCGAGTACGAGGATGCCGCTCGGTCGTTCCTCTACACCATCATGGCGGATGGCGGTTTCGTTGCCGAGGCCAAGTCGTTTATCCGTCGTATCGGACCAGCGGGCGCCGCGAACGGGCTGACGCAGACGCTGTTGAAACTGACGGTACCTGGTGTACCGGACTTCTATCAAGGCACCGAGTTCTGGGACCAGAGCCTGGTCGACCCCGACAATCGCCGGCCGGTGGATTTCGCGCGACGCACCGAATCATTGAAGGGCGAGGCGACGTCGGCGGAACAGTGGCAGGACGGGAGTGTGAAGCAGGCGATCATTCGGCGCGTCCTCGCGTTGCGCCGCGAAGTGCCGGACCTGTTTGCGCGCGGCAATTACCGGCCTGTGGAGGTGACCGGCGCGCGGGCAGCGCATGTCGTCGCGTTTGTACGATCGCGCGCTGACACGCATTGCCTGGTCGTGGCACCGCTGCATTCCCTGCATTGCGAAGCAATCCCAGGCACGCTGAAGATTGCCTGGCACGACACGGCGCTGCATCTGCCGTCAGATCTCGTCAGACTGAGATTGCGCGATCGAATCAGCGACGCGCACCTGGAGGTGCGGGAGCGGCACATGCCGCTTGGGTCGATCCTCGCGCGCTGCCCCGTCGCCTTGCTCGCGACGGCGTAGCGTTTCAGCTTGCCATCGCCGGCCGCGCCTCACGCAGCGCGGCAGCAGCGGCGGCACTCGGCACCTCCACGTCGATCTCGAGGATCGAGATCGGATCGCCGCGATCCAGCTTGATCTGGACCCGCTCGCGCTCGATCGTCACGTGCCGCGCGATCACCGCGATGATTTCCTCCTGCAGCACGGCCAACAGATCCGACTTACCGACGAAGGCGCGCTCATGCGCCAGCAGTACTTGCAGGCGTTCACGCGCGACCGGCGCAGAATCACGCCGGCGGAACAGGCTCATCAGATTCATGCGACGGCCCTCCGGCCGAACAGTCGTCCCATGAACCCGCGGCGGTCGGCCGGCACCGTCACGACCAGCGTCTCGCCGCGCAGCCGGCGCGCGGCTTCGGCGTAGGCCTTCGCCGGCACGCTGTTCGGACTGCCGATCGTCACAGGGGTGCCAAGGTTCGACGCGCGCAGCACGTCCTCGCTTTCCGGAATGATGCCGAGCAGCGGGATAGACAGGATCTCCAGGACATCCTCGGTCTTCAGCATCTCGCCACGCGCGGCGCGCACCGGATCGTAGCGTGTCAGCAGCAGGTGCTTCTCGATCCGTTCGCCCTTCTCGGCCTTCGCCGTCTTCGAATCGAGCATGCCAATAATGCGGTCGGAGTCGCGCACGGACGACACCTCCGGATTGGTCACCACAACGGCAGCGTCGGCATGGCGCATGGCCAGCGTGGCGCCGCGTTCGATGCCGGCGGGGCTGTCACAGATCACCCAATCGAATTTCTCGCGCAGTTCATTGATCACGCGCGCCACGCCCTCGGCGGTCAGGGCTTCCTTGTCGCGGGTCTGCGAGGCCGGCAGCAGCGACAACGTGTCGATGCGCTTGTCGCGGATCAGGGCCTGCGGCAGCTTGGCGTCGCCCTGCACAACGTTGATCAGGTCGAACACCACGCGGCGTTCGGCACCCATCACCAGGTCGAGGTTGCGCAGCCCGACATCGAAATCGACCACCACCACATGCTGACCCTGCTGCGCCAGGGCGGCGCCGAGTGCGGCGGTGGAGGTCGTCTTGCCGACGCCGCCCTTTCCTGAAGTCACGACGAGGACCGTAGCCATCGAATTTCTCCCCTCGGTTCAGTCGAGCGTTGCCAACATCATCGCCTCACCGACCAGCCAGGCCTGGACCGGCTTGCCGCGGAGCGTCGGGTCCATGTCATCGGCGGTCTGGTACACGCCGTCGATTGCCAGTAGTTCGGCTTCGAGCCGGCGGCAGAAGATGCGGGCACGATGGTTGCCGGTGAGCCCGGCAATCGCGCGGCCGCGCAGCGTGCCATACACATGGATCGAGCCGCTGGCGATCACCTCGGCGCCAGAGGCAACAGAGCCGACAATGCTCACATCACCCTTCTCGAACACGATCGACTGGCCGGAACGCACTGGCTGATCGATCAACAGGGATGTGGCGTCCTGTGTCGGCGTCGGCCGAGGTTCGTCGGGCACGTCGACCGCCCGGGCCGGGCGTGTGCCGCTGGCATGCAGCGGCGCCCATGCTTCCAGCCCCTGCCAAGTGGGATGCGCGCCCTCCGTGCCGATGATGCGGATGCCACGGCCACTCAGACGTTGCAGCAGGCCGGCGACATCCGGCTGCGCGCTTGGCAAGGCGCCAAGATCAAGCACCACGGGACGGCCGGCGAAGAATGATGGCGAGCGGCTGATCTGCGCGTCGAGCGCGTCAAGCCAATCCTCCACGGGCGGTTCGGGCGCCAGAACGAGCGCCATAAACGAACGGCCGCGGACTCGGATGAACGGACGCGAATCGGCTGTGGGCACCTATTCGGGGTACCAAGTGCGCGGCGTGACGGTCAACCGGAACTGCGACAGATTACGCTGCAAGAAGAAAGAGCTGTGGATATTCCGTGATATCCTGTGGAAAAGCCTGTGGGCCGCGAATCGAGAAGCCCTGAGACTCCCCTTCCCAGGGCAAATCCTACCGGTTGTTTCAGGCCGGTGACAGGACGTGGATGACGCGGGTGGCGATCATCTCCCGAGTCTTGCCCGCATAAGCCGCCATATGCGGCGATGCCGCATGGGCCTTCAGCGCTTCCGGACTTTCCCACTTCTCGATCACCACGAACGTGTCGTCGCCGAACTTGGCGGGAGAGCCTCCGGCATCGATCGCCGGGCCGTACTCGATGCATCCCTGCTCGGCATGCACCGCCGGCACGTTGGCGCGAAACTCCTTGAGGATCGCCTCGCGCATGCCTGGCTTGGCAGTGATTATGGCGACGACATGAATCATGGACCGCTGCTCCCGGGTTGTCTGCGTTCTATCCGACCCCAGGCAGGCGAATACCGCAAGCTCCCAGGTGAGCCTAAATTTTGGTCAGTAAGCGTCTCGCTGCCTGATTAATCCGCATGCCGCGTGACCTTTGGCCGTTCAGAGCGTGCATGCAAGCTCACGGGTTCGTGGCATGGCGGTTGCACCTCTCGGGATGGTGATGCGAGGCGGTAGCCCCGCCCCATAACATAGAACGGATAGGGAACAGGTTGATGGCACCATCCACTCCAATGCTTACCCGCCGCCGCCTCGGCGGTCTTGGCGTCGCCGCCGCCACGCTTGCCACTATGAGCGGCGTCAAGGCGGCGTTCTCACCCGTCGCCGCGCAGACCGGGCCGATCAAGATCGGCATCCTGCATTCGCTCTCCGGCACCATGGCGATCAGCGAGACCACGCTGAAGGACGTCATGCTGATGCTGATCGAACAGCAGAACGCCAAGGGCGGCATACTCGGTCGCAAGCTCGAGGCGGTGGTGGTCGATCCAGCCTCGAACTGGCCCCTGTTCGCTGAGAAGGCGCGCGGGCTGCTGTCGGTGGACAAGTGCGCCGCGGTGTTCGGCTGCTGGACCTCGGTGTCGCGCAAGTCGGTGCTGCCGGTGTTCGAGGAACTCAACGGCATTCTGTTCTATCCGGTACAGTACGAAGGTCAGGAGTGCAGCCGCAACGTGTTTTACACGGGCGCGGCGCCGAACC
>JANWJK010000237.1 GCA_025452005.1 Acetobacteraceae bacterium
AGCATGTCGAACCCTGCCTCGGCACCATATCGCGTGGCGGTCACGAACGCGTCGCGCACCGCCTCCATGTCATCCTGCGTCATCGGACGAGGGATTTGATTGCGTGGGCTCCAGGGCACTGGCGAAGGCGCGATCACCTCCCAATTCCCATCGGCAAGCGGCGCGTCCATCTCCTGCCAGCCGAGTTGGGTCGAACCCTTCGGGCCGGAATGACCGAGCTGCAGGCAGAACTTCGCGTCCGATTGCGCATGCACGAAATCGACGATGCGCGCCCATCCCGCCATCTGTTCGGCCGACCACAGCCCCGCGCAACCAGGTGTGATGCGGCCTTGCGGCGTGACGCAGACCATCTCGGTGAACACCAGCCCTGCACCGCCCAGCGCACGCGCGCCGAGATGGACCAGATGGAAGTCGTTGGGCATGCCGTCCCGTGCGCTGTAGGTCGCCATCGGCGAGACCACGACGCGGTTGGCAAGCCGCATTTCGCGCAACTGGAACGGCAGGAACATCGGCGGGACAGCACGGTCTGCGGGATGTCCCACGCGACCGGCAAGCCACCGCTCCATGCGTTCGAGCCACGGTCGATCGCGCAGGCGGAGATTCTCGTGGCTTATGCGCTGGCTGCGCGTAAGCAGGGAGTAGGCGAATTGCTCCGGTTCCAGGTGGACGTAGCGTGCCACGTTCTCGAACCATTCGGTCGAGTTGCGCGCCGCGGACTGGATGCGCAGCACGTCGACCTTGCGCTCGGCCTCGTAGGCCGCAAGAGCGGCCGGCACGTCGGTGCCGTGGGTATCGAAGGCGCGTGCCAGCGCGATCGCATCCTCCAGCGCAAGCTTGGTGCCAGACCCGATCGAGAAATGCGCGGAATGCGCCGCATCGCCCATCAGCACGACGTTGTCCATCACCCATGTCTGGTTGGTGACGCGCGGGAAGGAGAGCCATTGCGAACCACGCAGATGGCTCATGTTCGACATCAGCCGGTGGCCCTCCAGCCAAGGCGCGAACAATCGCTCGCAGAAGGCGTTCGTATCGGCGGCATCGAGCTGATCGAGGCCAGCGGCGCGCCAGTTCGGCTCGGTGGTTTCGACGATGAAGGTGGATGTGTCGTGATTGAAGCGATAGGCATGCGCCTGGAACCAGCCGTACTCGGTCTCGACGAATATGAACGTGAACGCCTGGAACATCCGATGCGTGCCGAGCCAGACGAACTTGTTGCTTCTGATGTCGATCTCCGGCTTGAAATGCGTGGCATAACGGTTGCGGATCCTGCTGTTGATGCCATCGGCGGCCACGATCAGATCGGCGTCGGGAAATGCGGCGACATCGTCCACCTCGCGCTGGAAGATCAGCTCCACGCCAAGGGAAGCGGCGCGGCGTTGCAGGATGTTCAGCAGATGCCTGCGTTCTATGCCACAGAAGCCATGGCCGCCCGAGGTGATCACCCGCCCTTTGAAGTGGATGTCGATGTCGTCCCAATGCGCGAAGCTATCAAGAATCTCCTGTTTGGACGGCGGATCCGCACCCTCCAGGTTCCGCAGCGTCTCGTCGGAGAACACCACTCCCCACCCGAACGTATCATCGCTGCGATTGCGCTCGATCACCGTGATCCGATGCGACGGATCGCGCTGCTTCATCTGGATCGCAAAGTACAGGCCCGCCGGCCCGCCGCCCGCGCAGACGATACGCATCGGTGACATCGCCCTCTGGTCGGTGTGTTATATCTGACGTAATTTGCCCCGAACAAGCCCGGAGCATCGCCGGGGCGTGTGCGCGCTTGCGGAGGGTGTGATGCTGGGACCATCGGCGCATCTCGATACTTTCGCCCGCGACAGGCTGCCGCCGCCGGATGAGTGGCCGGATCTGTTGCTCGACGGCTTCGATTACCCCGAATACCTGAACGCCGGCGTGGAGCTTACCGATGCGATGGTCCGCAAGGGTTTCGGCGATCATACCGCCTTGATCGGCAATGGCCGCCGCCGCACCTACAAGGAGTTGACCGACTGGAGTAACCGCATCGCGCATGCCCTGGTCGAGGACTACGGCGTGCGACCCGGCAACCGCATTCTGATCCGTTCCGCCAACAACCCCGCTATGGTCGCCTGCTGGCTGGCGGCAACCAAGGCCGGCGCCGTGGTGGTCAACACGATGCCGATGCTGCGCGCCGGCGAGTTGACCAAGATCGTCGACAAGGCCGAAGTCTCCTTGGCGCTCTGCGATACGCGACTGATGGACGAACTGATCGCCTGCGCGAAGGACAGCACGTATTTGCGGACGGTCGTCGGCTTCGACGGAACCGCCAACCACGATGCCGAGCTCGATCGCCTGGCGCTCGGCAAGTCGGTGCGATTCGCTGCAGTGAACACCGGGCGGGACGATGTGGCACTGCTGGGCTTCACGTCGGGCACGACCGGCGAGCCGAAGGCGACGATGCACTTCCATCGCGACCTGCTGATCGTTGCGGACGGCTATGCCAAGGACGTGCTCGGCGTGACGCCGGATGACGTATTCGTCGGGTCGCCCCCGCTCGCCTTCACCTTCGGACTGGGCGGCCTGGCAATCTTCCCGCTCCGCTTCGGTGCTGCCGCGACACTTCTGGAGAACGCGTCTCCGGCGAACATGATCGAGATCATCCAGAGCTACAAGGCAACGATCAGCTTCACGGCACCGACAGCGTATCGCGCCATGTTGCAGGCGATGGACGAAGGCGCCGACCTCTCGTCGCTGCGCATCGCGGTGTCCGCCGGCGAGACGCTGCCCGCACCTGTGTTCGACGAGTGGGTGCGCAAGACCGGCAAGCCGATCCTCGACGGCATCGGCGCCACCGAGATGTTGCACATCTTCATCACGAACCGGATCGGCGATATGGCCCCGGGCACGACCGGAAAGCCTGTGGCCGGCTATCAGGCAAGAGTCGTCGATGACGACATGAACGAATTGCCGCGCGGCACGGTCGGGCGCCTGGCCGTGCGTGGCCCGACCGGTTGCCGTTATCTCGCCGACAAGCGCCAGAAGATCTACGTTCGCAACGGTTGGAACCTGACGGGCGACTCCTTCGTACACGACGCGGCGGGCTATTTCCATTTTGCCGCGCGCTCGGACGACATGATCATTTCCTCCGGTTACAATATCGCCGGCCCGGAGGTCGAAGCCGCCCTGCTCACATGTGCCGATGTCAAGGAGTGCGCGGTGATCGGCGTCGCCGATGCCGAACGCGGCCAGATCGTCCAGGCGCATGTCGTACTGGTCGAAGACGTGTCGCCCGACGACGCGACACGGCAACGGCTGCAGGATCACGTGAAGGCAACGATTGCGCCCTACAAGTATCCGCGGTCGGTGAAATTCCTCGACGCGCTGCCGAAGACCCAGACCGGCAAGATCCAGCGATTTCGGCTGCGAGAATAGGCACTCCGCCGCCGCGATCCTGTCGTCACGGGCTCACTTCAGGTTGGCCAGCACGATCTCGCGCCAGATGCGTGTCGGTGCGACCCAGGAATCCGGCACGTCGTACGCGCCGAAGCACATGACCGCGGCGAGATCGGCATCGGGCATCACGTAGAGCCGCTGGCCGCCGTTGCCGAACCCCGCCATCCATCGGTGTTCGCCAGGCAGCATTGGCGTCGTCCCTTCGCCGATGTACCACAGGCGGCCGTAGCGCACCCCTTGGTCGGTATCGATTGCAGGACTGAACGAAGCGTCGAGCCACGCGCGCGACACGATACGTCGGTCATTCCATGCGCCGGCCGCCAGCAGGAGCCTGCCGATGCGCAGTAGGTCCGGCGGGCGCAGACGCAGGCCGGAGGCGGCTGAGACGACGCCATCGCTGCCCGCGGCCCACTCGAACGCGGTGATACCGAGTGGCGCGAACAGTTCCTTGCGGGCGAACTCCGGCAATGTCGTGCCGGCACATTTGGCGATGATGTGGCCGAGCAGCGCGACCGCGCCACCGGAATAGATCCAGCGTTCGCCCGGCGTGGCGACGAACGGATGATCGAGGATGAAGCGATAGCGGTCCGGCGCGCTTTCCATGGCGATCTCGCTGTTCGCGGGATCCGTGTAGGGGCGTTGTTCGTCCCATTCCATGCCGAGTGTCATTGTCAGCGCATGGGCGATGGTCAGGCGCGCGCGCTGCGGATCGGCAGCAAGGTCGGGGTATTCGGGAAACTGCGCCAGCAGCGGTGCCTCCGGTGGCGGTACCAGGCCGCGATCGAGCGCGATGCCATATAGCAGGCCGACCACGCTCTTGGTGACCGAACGCAGATCGTGCAGCGTGTCGGGCCCGAAGGTGATCACGCCGAGCGGATTGCCCCAGCTCTCATCGGAGCCGGCATAGTAGCGCTCCAGCACGAGGTCGTCGGCGCGGCAGACCAGGACTGCGTGCACATCGCGCAGCAGCCCCGAACGGATGCCCGCGTCGAGTCTTTCCGCCAGATCGACGGTCGGCGCGGCGGCAACGGATAGCGGCATGGCGGACACTCCGATAAGCAGGCGCATCGCGCCGCGTCGGGTCAATGTGGTCACTGCTCACTCCTCGATGGGCAGCCAGATCTCCACCGCTCCCGTGCCGGTGCGGGGATTGAACCTATCGTCGTAAAGTTCGAAATCGGCCGCGTCGGCATGCCTGTAGCCCGAAGTGGGCAGCCACTTGTTCCAGATGGTGTAGACCGTGGCACGTATGCGCGAGATGTGGTCGCCGTGCGAGAACACGGCATAGCGCCGCGCGGGAATGCGTACACGGCTGAACTCAGCCGGCAGGTCGTCGAAACTCGTCACCTCGACGCCGGCAATATAGTCGAAGTTTCCCGCGCCATCGCCGTTGCAGCACACGCCGTAGGCGGCTTGGCCGACCTGGCCGGGAACGTTGCCGATATACGGCTGGAAACGTTCCCATTGTCGCGGGATGCCCTGGTTGATCTCGAACGTGTAGCGCTCTCCCAGGCCGGCAATGAGCAAGGTGCGGCCGTTTTCGAACCGCGGCGGGGCCAGCTCTATGATGAGCGAATCGTCCATTCTGATCGGCTCCACAAGTGTGATGTTGTCGAGATGACGCTGCGTCCGCACGGCCTCGGGCGTCAGGCCGAACTGGTCACGGAACGCGCGTGTGAAGGCTTCGTGCGAGGCATAGCCGGCGTCGAGTGCCACCGTCAGGATGTCGGGTGCGCCGGCGGCGAGGCTGTGGGCTGCCTCCGTCAGACGCCGGCCGCGCACGTAGCGCATCACAGACCGGCCAGTCGCCACGCCGAAGGCGCGCAGCAGATGGTAGCGCGACACACCGGCGAAGCACGCGATCTGCCCCAGCGAGATCTCGGCCGCCAGACGTGTCTCGATGTACCACAGCGCTTTGCCGACAGGATGCATGGCGGTCCCTCGCATCGGACTCGCCGCACTGTACCGGCTAACCCGGCGGCGCGCTTGATCGTTGTTGCGGCCGGCCGGCGTCGGCGGCCACCGCCGATGCGATCGCGATCAGTGCGACCAAGGTGAGCACGGCGCTGGCACTGTGCGAATATTCCCATTGGCGCCGTGCCGTCTCGAAGCGCTCGGGTGTGACGGTCCAGTTGCTGCTGGCGACGTTCATCGGATAGGTGAACGCCCAGAAGACGATCTGTGTGACCACCAGGCAGAACAGCGCGATCAACGACAGCACGAAAACGCTGCGCTCGCGGCGGCGCAGGATCGCGTACAGCAGGGTCATCGCCATCGCGGCGAATACCACGATACCGAACAGCGCCCAGCCTTTGTAGATTCCCTGCACGATCATGTAGTCGGGCGGCGACAGCGCCATCTTTGTCGGCAACTCGAACAGATGTGCGCCGGCCGGCACCAGGTACAGCGCGACGCTCACGATCGCCAGGACGCGCACGCAGACAAGCACCATTGCGGACCTCCTCGTGGCAAACGCCGCGACGACCCGCTGGTTTCCCGCTCAGTAGACCTCGGCGTAGCGGTTGCAGAGTTCGTTCACCGCCCACTCGGCCACGTGGTGCATCTCGGAACGCCTGTGACGCAGGTAGGCTTCGAGGAACACCGGGCCGAACCACTCGGCGACCGCTTTGCTCGCCGCCATGGCATCGAGCGCCTGGCCTAGCGAATGCGGCAGTTCATCCACGCGGCTCCCCGGCGGCGGCACGCCGAGCTTGCGGCGCAATCCGTCGGCGCCGGCGAAGATCACCGCGCCGAGTGCCAGGTACGGGCTGGCGGCCGCATCGCTGACTCGGAATTCGAAATTGAATTGCCGCGCCGTGTCGCCGGGATCGGCCGTGGCGAACACCGGGCAGACGCGCATCGCCGCACCGCGATCCTGTTGCACGATGTCGATCAGCGTGGGCGCCCAGCGGTTGGGCGTGAGCCGCAGATACGACACCGGCGACGGCGCGGTGATCGCGCAGATTGCCGGCAGATGGTGCAGTACACCGGCGCAGAAGTGCTGCGCGGACGTACTCAGGCCCATCGGCCCGGTCGGCGCATATGTCACCGGCGTGCCGGACGCATCTTGCAGGCTCATATGGATGTGCACGCCGTTGCCGACGCCTGACGCCTCGGGCATCGGCGAGAATGAGGCGCGAAATCCGTGCCGATGCGCCGCGGCTCTTGCCATCTCGCGGGTGATCACCGCGTGGTCGGCCGCGGTCAGTGCCGGCGTGGGCGCCACCGTCACCTCGAACTGGCGCGTGCCGTATTCGGCAAGAAACGAGTCCGGCCGCACGCCGGCGGCGCGCATCGCCGCGATCAGGCTCTCGCCGAAGGTACCCTGGCGGCGGAACGCGTTCAGGCTGTAGGCATCGCCGTCGCGGTGCTGGTTGCCGGTATAGACGAACTCCTGTTCGAACGCGGCGATAAGCTGCAGCCCGGATGCCGCATTGAGCGCGGCAATCGCGCGGCGGAGGAATTCGCGCGGGCAGCATTCCCACGCCGTGCCGTCGGTATTGCGGATGTCGCCAAGGAAGAAGTGCTCCGACGCGGAGCCATCGGCGAAATCCACCCGCACCTCGGCCGCCGGATCGGGTACGATCATCAGATCGCCGGCGGTGCCGAACGGCGTGTCGAGGATCGGCCCGAACGCCGTCTGCATCAGGTTGGAGTGAGTCCAGCCGACGCCCTTGCGACGTCGCGCATCGATGTCGCCGGCAGGAAACCCCTTGCCCCGGACATGGCCGGCGATGTCGCAGGTACCGACGAAGACCAGTTCCTCGCGCAGCATGGCGTTCTCCTGTCGTCTATGTGACTAAGCGTAACCGCGCTTGCACGGCGGGGCGAACGCGTGAAGATCTCTCGTCGCCGCGGTTCTCGTTGTCATTGCGAACGAAGCGAAGCAAACCCCATGGAGATTGCCGCGTCGCTGCGCTCCTCGCAATGACAGGACAAACCGAACTATCGGCCATTCAGCCGATTGCCCTGCAAGGCAAGGGCCGCACTGAAGTCATATCAGAGCGCGCATAAGCTGAAGCCGACCGGCCAGCCGGATGCCGCGACCGCTGACGGTCAGCGCAAGGCGGCGCCGGTCGCTTTGGTTACCGCCGCAACCACTTTCTGGCTGGCCGTCTCGATCTCGGCATCGGTCAGCGTGCGTTCGCGTGGTTGAAACGTCACTTCGATCGCCAGCGACTTCTTGCCTGCCGGCAGGCGGTCTCCCTGGTACACGTCGAACAGCGACGCGCTGGCGATCAGCGTGCGATCGGCGCCGCGTGCGGCGCGCAGCACGGCATCCGCGGTCACCTCGCTATCCACCAGGAAGGCGAAGTCGCGACGGACGAGCTGGAATGGCGGGAGGTCGGGCGCCGCCTTGCGCCGACGCTTTGGCTCGCCGATGGCATCCAGGTCGAGTTGGAACGCCACGACAGGACCGGCAAGATCGAGCGCGGCGAGCACGCGCGGGTGGAGTTCGCCAAAGCTGCCCAG
Organism: Acetobacteraceae bacterium; assembly: GCA_025452005.1. Lineage (GTDB taxonomy): Bacteria > Pseudomonadota > Alphaproteobacteria > Acetobacterales > Acetobacteraceae > JAMXLO01. The sequence continues at coordinate 7,897 of JANWJK010000237.1, forward strand.
CAGCGTCTTCGGTCCCTGCCGCACGGTTGCCGAGCGGCCGGGATGATAGAAGCCGGGCGCATCCTGCGTCAGCATCAGCGCATCGAGCGGCACGCCGATTGCCGACATGGCGGCCCACAGATCGGCCTTGGCGTCCATCGCGTCGACCGGCCGCTGTGCGGCGAGCCAGTTGCGCGGCGTCGCGCCGGCACGCAGGCCCGCCGCGATCCAGCGCTGGTTCTCTGCCGCGGCAAGCGCGTACTCAGGGCCGATCTCGAACAGTGCCACGTCGGCGTAACCGCGCGCCGCGTTGCGCTGGGCGGCGAGCGCCAGTGTCGCGATCGGCGTCGGCCGAAGCTGGTCCAGGTCCGCGGCGATCGGATTGGTCAGGCGCAGCGCCTCGGGCGTGTCGCCGAACAGTGCCGCCTCCGCCTGCGCCATGAAGCTGAAGGTGACGCATTCGGCGAGCCCCTGAGCCGCCAACGTACGGCGGACAAGCTCGGTGCGGACCTGCTTCGGCGACAGCGTGGCGAGCGGCACGGGCGAGGCGCGCGGCAGCGAGACTGGAGGGATGGCGTCGAGGCCGCGCAGGCGCAGCACCTCCTCGATCAGGTCGCATTCCGGTTCGATCGCGGCACAGCCTTCGGCGGCCTTCGCGGCAATGGCGGGATCGAGCGTCTCTGCCTGTTCGAGTGCGACCTCCGCCGCGACGTCGTTGCGCCATGGCGGGACTGAAACGGTGACGCGGGTCGCATCGCGGCTCTGCACGGCGAAGCCCAGGCGCTCAAGCGAGGCAACCGCTTCGTCGGCGGAGATGTCGGAGCCGCCAAGACCGGGGATACGTTCGAAGCGCAGCGTCGCGGTGCGCTGCCAGGTAGGTGGAGTGCCGGCTTCGGTCACCTCCCCCGGTTCGCCGCCGCACAGTTCCAGCACCATGGCGGTGGCGGCCTCCACCGCGTCGGGCATCAGCGCGGGATCGATGCCGCGCTCGAACCGCTGGCGCGCGTCGGAGACGACCTGATGGCGGCGGCCGGTCTGCGCGACCCGGACCGGGTCGAACAGAGCGCACTCGATGAAGACCGCGGTGGTGGCTGCGTCGCAGCCGGTAGGCTCGCCGCCGATTACGCCGGCCATCGACTGCACGCCGGCGGCATCGACGATGGCGCAGTCCTCCGGCGTCGCCGTGTAGTCGCGGCCGTTCAGCGCGCGGAACGTCTCGCCGCGGCCGGGACGCAGCGTCAGCACGTCGCCGGTCAGCTTTGCCACGTCGAACACATGCAGCGGGCGGCCGAGATCGATGGTGAAGAAGTTGGTCATGTCGACCAGCGCGTTGATCGGCCGCAGCCCGATCGATGTCAGGCGGTCCTGCAGCCAGTGCGGGCTAGGTCCGTTGCGCAGGTTGCGGATGGTCCGGCCGAGAATCCAGGGGCACGCCTCCGGCCAGTCGATCTGCCAGCGCGGGCCGCCGCGGAACGCGGGCGCCACCCTGGCCGGCAGCCATGGCTTCAACACGCCGATGCCGCCGGCGGCGAGGTCTCGTGCGATGCCGCGGACCGCGAAGCAATCGCCGCGGTTGGGCGTGACGCTGATGTCGATGACCGGGTCGTCGAGGCCCGCCCATTGTGCATAGGGCACACCGACGGGTGCATCCTCCGGCAGATCGACGATGCCGGCGTGGTCTTCGCCGAGACCCATTTCGCGTTCGGACAGCAGCATGCCGGCGCTCTGCACGCCACGGATCTCGCCGACCTTCAGCGTGATGCCGGTACCGGGAATGAACGTGCCGGGCGGAGCGAACACGCCCTTCATGCCGGTGCGCGCATTGGGCGCGCCGCACACCACGCGCACCGTCTCGGTGCCGGTATCGACCGTGCACACGCGCAGGCGGTCGGCGTTGGGGTGCGGCGTCGCCTCGGTCACGCGGGCGATGCGGAACGGCGCAAGGGCGGCGCCGCGGTCGTCCACGTCCTCGAGTTCGAGGCCGATGCGGGTCAGCGTGGCGGTGATCTGGTCCAGCGGGGCGTCGGTATCGAGATGCGTCTTGAGCCAGGACAAAGTGAACTTCATCGCTCCACGCCCTCGTGCAGCATGGTCGGCGCGAGCGGATTGAAGCCGTAGTGACGCAGCCAGCGGAGGTCGGATTCGAAGAACGGCCGCAGATCGGGGATGCCATGCTTCAGCATGGCGATACGCTCGACGCCCATGCCCCAGGCGAACCCCTGCCACTCACGCGGATCGATGCCGCAGTTGGCCAGCACGCGCGGATGCACCATGCCGCTGCCGAGGATTTCGAGCCAGTCGCCGCCCCGGCCGAGCTCGCCGGTGCGGCGGTTCCAGCCGATGTCCACCTCCATCGAGGGCTCGGTGAATGGGAAGTAGCTGGAGCGGAAGCGCACCGGCAAATCCCCGATATCAAAGAAGGTGCGCAGGAAATCGATCAGCGCGCCCTTCAGATGGCCCAGCGTGAGGTCGCGATCGAGGATCAGGCCCTCGCACTGGTGGAACATCGGCGAGTGCGTCGCGTCGTGGTCGGCGCGGTAGGTACGGCCGATGACGATGACGCGGATCGGCGGTGACTGCGCCAGCATGGTGCGGATCTGCACCGGCGAGGTCTGCGTACGCAGCACCGGCGGCGGCTTATTGCCCCGGCCAGGCAGGTAGAACGTGTCCTGGTCGGCGCGGGCGGGATGATGCGCGGGGATGTTGAGGGCGGAGAAATTCATCCAATCGGATTCGACGTCGGGACCTTCGGCGATCGCGCAACCCATGGCGCCGAAGATGGCGGCGATCTCCTCCATGGTGCGGCTGATCGGGTGGATAAGGCCGGTGTCGCGCGGGCGCGGCGGCAAGGTGGGGTCGAGGCGTTCTGTCGCCAGCCGGGCATCGAGTTCGGCGTTCTGCAATTCGACGCGGCGGGCTTCGATGAGGGCGGTCAGCGCCTCCTTGAGCTGGTTCAGCGCCGCGCCGCGTTCGCGGCGTTGGTCAGGCGGTGCCTTGCCGAGATCGCGAAGCAGGGCGGTAAGACTGCCGTTGCGGCCGAGTGTGGCGACGCGGACAGCGTCCCAGGCGCGCAGGTCGGTGGCGGTCGCGAGGGCTGCTTCGATTTCTGCCCGCAGTTGCGACAGGTCGTCGGTCATCGGGCCGGCGTAGGTAAGCTAGGAAAGTATCGAAACGCCGATGCACGCGGATGCACGCAGATATGATCGCGCCGGACGATCGGCCCGCGTAAGCGGGCCAATAATAGGCTTACTGGCGCTGACGCGCCGAAGGGGTTCAGGCCCCATCCGTGTGCATCTGCGTGCATCTGCGGTTCCATTTCTGGTTCGCCGCCCGCGGGGCGGCTACAGCGCGGCCTGCACCTTCTTGACGATCTCCGCGAACGAGGCGGCATCGTCATAGGCGATGGCGGCCAGCACCTTGCGGTCGATCTCTATGCCGGCCTTCTTCAGCCCGTCGATGAACCGGCTGTAGGTCAGGCCGTGCTCGCGCACCGCCGCGTTGATCCGCTGGATCCACAGGCCGCGGAAGTCGCGCTTCTTGTTGCGCCGGTCGCGGTAGGCGTATTGCAGCGACTTCTCCAGCCGTTGCTTCGCCGCGCGAAAGGTGGTGGAGGTGCGGCCGCGGAAGCCCTTCGACTGCTCGAGGACCTTCTTGTGCCGCGCATGGGTGGTGGTGCCCCGCTTGACGCGTGCCATGTGCCTGCTCCCTCAGTCCAGCCCGTAAGGGGCCCATTGCTTCACCGTGCGGGCGTCCATGTCGGTGAGCACCTGCATGCGGCGGTTGCTGCGGATGGCCTTCTGCGAGCGGGCCGAGAGATTGTGGCGCTTCATGCCGGGACCGGCCTTCACCTTGCCGGTTGCGGTGATCTTGAATCGCTTCTTGACCGACGACTTGGTCTTCATCTTGGGCATTTTGGTCTCCTTCGGGCTGGCGGCCCGCCCAAACGGGCAGGCGCTCGCGGCCGGGCATGCCCTACAGGCCCGGGCGCGCGATGTGAGGGGCGGGTGTATACCGACGGGGCGGATGGGCCGCAAGGAGGGGCAGCAGGAGCGACGGGGCCGATTAACCGCAGCGCAACAGAACGCGCCCAGGATGACGCCGACAGCAGCGAAGGCGGCAGCCATGCCCAGCGATGCCAGCGTGAAGGACGTCATCGTCGCGGACAACGATTACATCGTCCGTGGCATCCTGCGCTCGGTCCTGGAGGGCGTGGGCTTCGCCGTCATCCAGGTGGTCGATGGTCTCGAGGCAATCGATCGCGCGGCGCACATGCGGGCCGGTCTGATCATACTTGACTACAGGATGCCCCGGATGGACGGCATCAGTGCCTGCGCCGCGATCCGCCGCCTGCCCGATCATGCCGATACCCCGATCGTCGTTCTGACCGCGTTCGACGACGAGACCACGCGCGAGGCAGCACGACAGGCCGGGGTATCGGCGTTTCTCGCCAAGCCGTTCAAGCCGGTCGATCTGCTGCGCGCCATCGCCGATCTGCTGGGAACTGCGCCAGCCGCGGGCGGCGCGGCGCCGGAGTCCATTCCCTTCATATGGGAGCGTCGCCAGGAACCCCGGCCACTCTTCGGCGAGCCGGTCCAATTGGCGGAGGGCCGCAGAGTGCTGAACATCTGCCGCCGCTGAGAGGCGTTCAAACCGGCAGGAGAGCTCCTAGCGACCGTCTGCGGCGCATCTCCGCCAGTACCGAGGTAGCCTCCCGCCGCAACTCTGCCGCATCGGCGGTATCTGTCGCGATCGCCGCTTCAAACCGGCGCGCCGCTGCCGCCAGCCGGGTGCAGCCGAGCGTTCCACCGCTTCCTGCCAATTCGTGTGCCAGGTCGCCGAGTTGGTCCATCGATCCGCCTGCGGCCGGATCCTCCACCTTGCGCAGCAATGCCTCGATCCGCAACGCCAGACCGTCCATCATCCGCTCGACGGCGTCGGCGCCCATGCAGCCGGTGAGCTGCGCCATGCTTTCCGGATCGATCGTCGGCTCGGGCGCAACCTGCGCAGGGGCAGCCCGGGCGATCACCGCCAACAGTTCCGCCTGGGTGAAGGGTTTCGCCAGATGGTCCGACATCCCGGCGCGGCGGCACTCCTCGGCATGCTGGTCGAGCGCGTTCGCGGTCACCGCCACGATCGGTACCCTCCCGCGTGGCCCCTCCAGCGCCCTGATGCGGCGCGTCGCTTCGAGGCCGTCCATGCCCGCCATGCGCATGTCCATGAGCACCACATCGAAATCGCGCGCCGCGGCGTGCCGGACGGCTTCGCTGCCGTCATGGGCCTCGATCACGGCGTGCCCCGCCTGACGCAGGAATGTGGCAGCTACCGCACGATTGACATCGGAGTCGTCCGCCACCAGCACGTCCAGCCGGCGGTCCGGCACAATCTCCTGGGCAGGCGCCGCGGCCGGCTCATCGGCCGCTCCGGCCGGCAGCTCCAGCCAGAACACGCTGCCGCCGCCCGGATTGTCGCGGTGTCCAATGTGCCCGCCCAGGCGTCGCACCAGACGGTGCGCGATCGCCAGACCGAGCCCGGTGCCCTCGATGCTGGTCCGCTCTGTGCCGAAGCGCTCGAACTCCTTGAACAGCAGATGACGCTGCGACTCCGGTATACCGATCCCCGTGTCGGCCACCTCGATCGTGAGGTGGTCCTCGTCACCGCTCAGGTGCACGTCGATCCCGCCGCTCGGGGTATATTTCACCGCATTGCTCAGCAGGTTCACCAGGATCTGGCGAAGCTGGAGTTCGTCGGTCACGAACTGCGCGGGCAGTGCCGCGGCGGCGGTGCATCGTGTCGCAAGCCCTCGCGCTTTGGCGCTCGGTTCGACCACCGCAAGACAGTCCTCTATCAATTGCCTGACATCGAACCGCCGCATGTGGACGGTCGGGCCAGGCGCCTCCACCCGCGCGTAGTCCAGCACGACGTTCACCACATCACGCATGTGCCTGGCGGAGCGGACGATTTCTGCCACGTGGCGTGTCTGGCCCAGGCTCAACGCGCGGTCGCGCGACAATTGATCCGCATAGCCCAGCACGCCGTGCAACGGCGTGCGCAGCTCGTGGCTCAACATCGCGAGGAAGCGCGATTTCTCCTCGCTCTGGCGCTCCGCGGCCTCGCGCTGACGCTGTTCGCGCCACAGTCGCCGCACCAGCAGCCAGCAGCCGATGCCGACGGTGGCCGCACCGCCGACCGCCCAGGGCAGATACGGCCACCCGCGGCCGTCTTCCTCCGGCAGCGTCGCGACGCCGACGACCAGGGGATAGCCGCCGACCCGGCGGAAGACCAACCGTTGCGCCGCGTCATCGCTCGTCACGCGGGTCGAGATTGAGGACTGCCCGGATCGCGAAAAGGCAAGGAACGGCGCGAATGGCTCGATCCGATGGCCGATATCCTTCAGATCGAACGGCAGGCGCATCAGAACGGTGCCGTCGTCACGCATCAGCGTGACCGCCTCGCTCGTGCCGAGCTCGTGTCGATTCAGCAGCTCGCGAACCGCCGCGAGCCGGACGCCCATGACGACGACCCCGGCAAACCTGCCGTCGTTGGCGGTGATGCGGCGGCTGACCGTGAAGCCGACGGCGCTTTCACTCTCGGTCGAGAATGGCGCGCCCGCAAAGATATCCTTCATAGGGTTGTCGCGGAGCGCCTGGAAGTACTCCCGGCTTGCCCAGTTGCTGAGCGGTTCACCCGGTCGCAAACTGGCGAGGACATCGCCTTCCGCATCCAGCACGTCGAGAAAGCCGATGTAGCGGTCGCGCGGGACCCGCTCGAACAGAATGGTGTTGCGCTGCTCCTGCGTGAGGCCCGGGCTCGCGGGCGTCCGCTCACCCCCCATCACCGTCCGCAGGATGAGATCGAGCTGTTCCATGCTTCGCCCGATGTCCTGTGCCACCGCGTCGGCCAAGCGGGACGCAGCCCTCTCGGCCCGCTGTTCCTCGGACCGATAGGCCTGCCAGGCGAACACCCCACCGATCACCGCGATCGCCATGACCAGAGGCAGCCATGCGAGGCCTGCCTCGGTGCGAAACCACGCCGACAGGCCGCGCATCCTGCGCGCTCGCGAGAGGTCCATGCTCTGCTGCCCTTCTTGACCGACCAAGTGTAGGCAGCAAATTCCTAGCCAACCGTTGATGGCGGTGTGATGCGGCGCGCTATCGTACCGCGCCCAGCGCCCAGGCGAGCACGCCCTTCTGCGCGTGCAGACGGTTCTCCGCCTCATCGAACACCACCGACTGCGGACCGTCGATCACGTCCTCAGAGACCTCCTCGCCGCGGTGCGCCGGCAGACAGTGCATGAACAGCGCGTCGCTTGCAGCCTTCGCCATCAGCGCACGGGTGACGCGGTACGGCGCCAGCATGTTGTGGCGGTTGGTGTTCGGATCGTCCGCCATCGATACCCAGGTATCGGTCACCACGCAGCGCGCCCCGGCCACCGCCTGCTCCGGATCGTCGGTCAGCTCGATCCTGCCGCCTTGCGCGCGGGCCCACGCGATCAGTTCGGCCGGCGGGCGCAGCGCGTCAGGCGTCGCCAGCCGGAGCGTGAAGCCGAAGCGCACCGCCGCTTCGATCCAGCTTCGCGCCACGTTGTTGCCGTCGCCGCACCAAGCCACCACCTGGCCGGCGATCGGACCGCGATGCTCCTCGAAAGTCAGCACGTCCGCCATGAGCTGGCAGGGATGCGACGTGTCGGTCAGGCCGTTGATCACCGGTACGGTCGCGTATTCTGCCAGCTCGTGCAGCTTCGCCACGTTGTCGGTGCGCAGCATGATCGCGTCTACATAGCGCGAGAGCACACGTGCGGTGTCGGCGGGAGACTCGCCGCGGCCGCTCTGCATGTCGCGCGCCGACAGCACGATCACGTCGCCGCCCAGTTGCCGCATCCCAACCTCGAACGAAACGCGCGTGCGGGTCGAGGGCTTCTCGAAGATCAGCGCAAGCGTCTTGCCCGCCAGCGGTCGCGACGACACGCCGGCGCGCTTGTAGTTGGCCGCCACATCCAGCATGTGACGCAGCGTCCCCTGGTCGAAGTCGCGCAGGTCGAGGAAGTGCCTGGGGCCAGCGACCTTCTCGGTCGAGCGTTCCGTACGCCGAAGCGAGGCACTCATTTCGCCGCTGCCTTGGCGTTGGACGGCAGCACGCGCAGCGTCGCGCGGCGCAGCATCGCTATCGCCTCGTCGAGGTCCGCGTCGGTCACCACCAGCGGCGGCGCCAGGCGCAGCACGTTCTCGCCCGCGGTGATCGCCATAAGGCCTTCGGCCACGCAGGCGGCCTGAACCTCGCCCTGCGGCAATACACATTTCAGGCCCTGCAACAGGCCCATGCCGCGCGCGTCCTCGTAGACCTGCGGGAATTCACGCGCCAGCCTGTCCAGTTCCGTGCGGAGCCTGCGGCCCTTGCGCTCGACCTCCTCGAGGAAACCAGGTGCGAGGATCACGTCCAGCACCGCATTGCCGGCGGCACAGGCGAGCGGATTGCCACCGAACGTGGTGCCGTGCGTGCCGGGCTTCAGCGCCTTGGCGTACTGCTCCTTGGCCAGCACCGCGCCGAGAGGGAAGCCGCCGCCGATGCCCTTCGCCGACGACATGACGTCGGGCACAATGCCGGACCACTCGTGCGCGAACAGCTTGCCGGTGCGGCCCATGCCGGACTGCACCTCGTCCATCCCGAGCACCAGCCCGTACTCGTCGCACACGGCGCGCAGGTCGCGCAGGAACTGCATGTCGGCGGGACGCACGCCCCCCTCGCCCTGCACCGGCTCGACGATGATGCCGGCGGTGGCGGGGCCAATCGCGTTGCGTACCGCGTTCATGTTGTTGAACGGCACTTGGTCGAAGCCCTCGACCACCGGCCCGAACCCTTCCAGGTACTTGGCGTTGCCGGTGGCGGCGAGCGTGGCCAGCGTGCGGCCGTGGAACGCGCCCTCGAACACGACGAAGCGGAAACGCTCGCCCTTGCCGGCGTCGAACATCGCGCGGCGCATCATCTTGATCATGCCCTCGTTCGCTTCGGCACCCGAGTTGCAGAAGAACACGCTGTCGGCGAACGTCGCGTCCACCAGGCGCTGCGCCAGGCGTTCGGCGCCGGGGATGCGGTACAGGTTGGACACGTGCATCACCTTGGCGGCCTGCTCGGCAATCGCCTTCGACAGATGCGGATGGCCGTGGCCCAGCGAGGCGGTGGCGATGCCGGAGCCGAAGTCGAGCAGTCGTCGCCCGTCCACCGTATAAAGCCAGGCGCCTTCACCCCGCTCGAAGGCGAGTTCGGCACGGGCGTAGTTCGGCAACAGGGCGGAGATCATGGGATGGCGGCCCTTCCTTGAGGTTTCCCAATGGCGCCCCCGCCCGCGGCCGGGAGGGCGCGGGTTCGGAGGAAGCGCGGATCATTGGCGGATGGGAGGAGGCGAGTCAAAGGGGGCGACCGCCGACGATCGCCTGATCCGGCGTCCGCCGTCGCCGGATGGGCGCCAGTACGGCATGTCGTTGTAAGGAGGTAGAGAGATGGGCACCATGAAGCAGATCGGGATTGGCCGGTGAGATGGACCAGCTGATGCGCGAGGCGCTTCTGATTGCCGCCGCGCAATGACGCCGGCGAGACGTCCCATCTACGCGCGCCTGCCGTTCTTCTATGGCTGGGTGATCGTTGCCGTCGTCTTCGTGACGATGGGCATCGCGGTGAATGCGCGCACCGCGTTTTCCCTGCTGTTCCCGCCGATCCTCGACGAGTTCGGTTGGGATCGCGGTACGACGGCCGGTGCCTTCTCGTTCGGCTTCATCGTCTCCGCGGTCATGAGCCCATCGCTGGGCAGGCTGATGGACAAACGCGGACCGCTCGTCGTGAACGAGCTGGGCGTGATCCTGATGGGAGCGGGACTGCTGCTGGCGACGCTGGTGCAGCAGCCGTGGCAGCTCTATGCGACTCTCGGCATGCTGGTTGGCGGCGGCAGCGTCTGCCTGGGCTATACTGGCCAGGGACTGTTCCTGCCCAACTGGTTCGTCCGCCGCCGCGGCCTGGCGATGAGCCTGGCGTTCTCCGGGGTGGGCGTCGGCTCGGTCATCCTCCTGCCCTGGCTGCAAGGCGTGATCGCACGCGCCGGCTGGCGCAGCGCTTGCCTCGCTCTCGGCGTCGTCGTGCTGGTACTGCTGCTGCCGCTCAATCTACTGGTTCGACGACGGCCGGACGATATCGGACTGCAATCCGACGGCGACCGCATGTCGCGCGCGACCGCGGCAAGAGCAACGAGCGCCAACGTCGTCGATCCCGCCTGGGCCGCGGTGGACTGGACGCTGGGTCGCGCCATGCGCACGGCCCGGTTCTGGTGGATCGCCGTCGGCTATTTCTGCGCGCTGTTCGCCTGGTACGCCGTGCAGGTGCACCAGACGAAGTATCTGGTGGAGATCGGCTTCAGTCCGGAACTCGCCGCCTGGGCGCTGGGCGGCGTGAGTCTCGCGGGGATTCCCGGCCAGATCGGGCTCGGCCATCTGTCCGATCGCATCGGCCGGGAATTCGTCTGGACCGTCGGTAGCCTTGGCTTCGCCGCGGCCTTCCTGCTGCTACTGCTGTTGCGCGATTCGCCGACACTTCCATTGCTGTATCTGATGATCGCCACGCAAGGGGTACTCGGCTACGGCATTACATCAGTGATCGGTGCAATCCCGGCCGAAATCTTCCAGGGACGCCATTACGGTTCGATCTTCGGCACACTCATGCTGGCCTCGATCGGTGGGGGTGCTATCGGACCGTGGCTGACCGGCGCACTGCATGACGCGACCGGCAGCTACACGATCGCCTTCTGGATCGCGATAGGCTGCAGCCTGGTGTCGGCAGTCGCCATCTGGCTCGCTGCCCCGCGCAAGGTGCGCGCTGTCGCAGGGCGTGTCGCGCGCGTCGGCTGATCAGAACCCAACCCGATCGCCGCCTTTCAGCTTGAGGATCTCCCGCGCCTCCTTCGGTGTCGCGATCTCCAGGCTGAGTTCCTCCAGGATGCGACGAATCTTTGCGACCTGCTCGGCATTCGATTTTGCGAGCGCGCCGCGGCCGATATACAGGCTGTCCTCCAGCCCGACGCGCACATTGCCACCAAGGATGCCGGCCATCGTGGTGAACGCCATCTGATGACGCCCGGCCGCGAGCACGGACCAGACATAGGCGTCTCCGAACAGCTTGTCGGCGGTCTCTTTCATGAACAGCAGATTGCGCGGATCGGCGCCGATCCCGCCCAGGATTCCGAAGATCGTCTGCACGAACAGAGGCGGCTCGACGATCTTCTGATCCAGGCAGTAGGCAAGATTGTACAGATGCCCGATGTCATAGCATTCGAACTCGAAGCGGGTACCGTGCGCCTTGCCCAGCCGCTCGACAATGCCGGCAATGTCGCGGAATGTATTGCGGAAGATGTGGTCGTCGGTGCGGTCAAGATACGGCTTTTCCCAGCCGTGCTTCCAGGACTTCACCCGATCGCCGGCGCGCGCGATGTTGAAGTTCATGCTGCCCATGTTGAGGCTGCACATCTCCGGCCTCGCCAGCAGCGGCGCCGCAAGCCGATCGTCCAGCGTCATGTTCAGGCCGCCGCCCGTCGTGATGTTCACCACCGCGTCGACGTTCTGCTTGATCACCGGCAGGAAGCGCATGAATACGGCGGGGTCAGGCGTTGGTTCGCCGGTCTCTGGGTTGCGAGCGTGCAGATGGATGATCGCCGCGCCCGCCTCGGCGGCATCGATCGAGGACCGCGCGATTTCCTCCGGTGTGATCGGCAGGTAGTCGGACATGCTGGGCGTGTGGATCGCACCGGTGACGGCGCAACTGATGATGACCTTGCCGGGCATATGTTCCTCCGGGATCGCTCTGGGCCGCCAATGTGCACCGCGGCGACGTGGCGGACCAGAGGGCGGGGGTGCCGTATCAGCTTCGGCACCGAGCGCGGCGCATGCTGCTGTCGGCGCCGTTGTGCGCTCGGCGGGACGCTGACGGTACGCGTATGGTGTGCTACTGGGAGGTTTCGTGCTGGCAATGCGTCCCCGTAGCTCAGCAGGATAGAGCACACAATTCCTAATTGTGACAATTCCCAATGATTTCAATGCGCAGTTTGCATAACCGACGGCTGGCGTAGGACCGTGATCGGCTGGGCGGGCCGGACAATGCAAACCGCGGTTTGCGTAATGACTGAAGAGGCTGGGCCCGACCCGGATGCCATTGCGCCCAAAATGGGTGCAGTGGTAGAAGTTCAGAATGCGCATCATCGCCCGGCGCACTTTGCGGGAGTTCGTTGAGGGTCTGGCGGGACACCAGGATCGACCTGCGGTCAAGGCTGCGCTCGATGCCTGGTTTGATGAGGCAAAGAAGGCGCGATGGCGGAACACGGCGGATGTCAAGCGGTCCTATGCGACCGCGAGCATCGTGACCGCGGACCGCATCGTGTTCAACGTGAAGGGCAATGCATATCGATTGGTGGTAGCGGTCGATTTCGAGAAAGAGATCGTGTGGATCAAATGGATTGGCACACACAGGGACTACGACCGGATTGATGTGACCGAGGTGGACCATGAGAAGAGAACTGAAGCCTATTCGGAGCGAGGCGGACTACGAAGCGGCGCTCGCCGAGGTCGAACACCTGTGGGGCGCGAAAAGCGGAACCCCAGACGGTGATCGCCTTGATGTCTTGGCCACGCTCATCGATGCATACGAAGCCGAGCATTATCCGATGGACCCGCCCGATCCGATCGAGGCCATCAAGTTCCGTATGGAGCAGCAGGGACTCTCCCGGAAGGACCTGGAACCAATCATCGGAACACGAACCCGTGTCGCGGAAGTGCTGAACCGCAAGCGAGGGTTGTCGATCGATATGATTCGACGCCTGCACGAGCGCTTGGGCATCTCGGCAGACGTGTTGATTCGGCCGTCACGCATCGACAAGGCCGCCTGATCATCGAGCCCGTTCATCCAATAACCATTCGCGGCCCTGGGCGTCGATGGCGAGCAAGACAGCATACTTGTCCTGGACTACCCCCAGTGTAAAAGAGATTGGCGCCCAAGCATGGTTGAGGTCATAATTTGCAAACTGGGTATCGTTGGTTTGTCATTGCAACGGTAAGCGTTTGATTAGGTTACGCTTTTCGGCTGTCCCCGTAGCTCAGCAGGATAGAGCACAGGATTCCTAATCTAATCGCGTGCGGATACTGTGCTGTCTCCGCCCGTCCCATGCTGTCCCTCAATAGCGCAAACATCCAGCATATTCCTTGACTTTTCCCAGAAGTCTCGGCACGATGTGTCTCGAGGCATCCCGGATTGTCCTTCGGTGTTGAAGCCCCGGTGAAGCCCCATTGAAGCCCCAAGGAATGGTGCGATGCCGGTGCGGTTGACGGAGACGGCGATCAACAAGGCGATCCGGGAAGTCTCCGACGGCAAGCGCCGCGATCTCGCAGATGCGGGCTGCTCGGGACTTCAACTGCGCCTGACACCAGCCGGAGCAGCGACATGGGTCCTGGCCTGTCGAGACCGTCAGGGGCGCATGCGGCGTTTCCCGCTCGGCAGCTATCCCAACAAGGGCATCAGTGAAGCCCGCAGCGCGGCTCGAGCACTTCATACCCGCGTGACACAGGACGGCGCCGACCCAGTAGCTGAGCGACGGCGCGAGCGCGCAATGGGCGCCGCGGCAAGGGAAGGTGTGGGCACGTTGGCGGCCCTACTCGATCTCTACGGCGAGAAGCGCGGCAGTGCTCAAAAGGCATGGGCCGGTGCGCGCAAGCGGATCGACTTAATTTTTAAGATACTGTTGGCGAAGCCGGTTGCGGCGCTCGCGGCGTCTGATTTCCAGATGGTTGCTGATGCGTATCCGTCGGAAGCGTCCGCAAGTTTCGTCGTCCGCAGCATTCGCCCCGCGCTGAAATGGGCGGCTCAGCGCGGTTACGTGGCTGAGGCGGTGGCGAACATTCACACGCCAGCCCCGGCGAAGCGCCGCAAGCGCGTCCTGACCCACGACGAACTAAAGGCGGTGCTGCCAGCTTTGCGGGCGTCCAGCCGTCCTTTCGCTGCCGCGCTGCTGTTTATGCTACTTACGCTGACCCGCCGCCAAGAGACCGCCCTGGCCTGCTGGCGCGACGTGAACATGGAAGCGCGGACCTGGACCATCGCCGAGACGAAGAATGGGGAGATGCATGTCGTGCCCCTGTCCCGGCAGGCAATGGATCTTCTTCGGTCCCGACTGCC
>JANWJK010000238.1 GCA_025452005.1 Acetobacteraceae bacterium
GCAACGCATTGCTGCCCGACGCCGCCAGCCGCCAGTTCGCCGGTTCCCTGGCAGCCGGATTGCAGGCGCAGGAGGTGCCGGCGGTCGCTGATCGGGCGCGGGCGAGCGACTGGCAACTCGTGGCCACCGCCGAACAGCGTGGCTCGACTGTGGTGCCGATGTTCCGGGTGCTGAACCCTAAGGGTGAGGACAAGGGCAACACCGAGGGCGCGCCGGTGCCCACCCAGATCTGGGCCGCCGCCGCGGCGGACATGCTGGACCAGACGGCGCGCGATGCAGCGCCGAAGATCTCCCAGTTGCTCACCGGCATCCAGCACGCCGACCCGAACAGCCTGTACAACCGCATTGCGAAGGTGCAGATCCCGGCGGTGACCGGCGCGCCGGGCGACGGCAACGTATCGCTGACGAAGCAGATGAAGACGCACCTCGCGGCGCTCGGGCCGGTGGTGCAGGACGATCCCAACGGCGCCGACTTCGTCGTGCAGGGCAACGTGCGTATCGTGCCGATCGCCGGTGGCCAACAGAGGGTGGAGATCCAGTGGTCGGTACGGGCGGCGGCAAGCGGCGACGAACGCGGCAAGGTGGTGCAGCTCAACGAGATCCCGGCCGGCTCGCTCGACCACTATTGGGCCGATGTCGCCTTGGTGGTGGCGACCGAGGCGGCAGGCGGCGTGAACGACGTGATCACGCGCCAGTCGGGGCGGGAGCCGGGCGAGCCGGTTCATGGACAGGCGCAGAAGCCGTTGGTAGAAGGCCGCAAGTCCGGTGTCGCGCCGGTGCGATGACCTCACGCTTACTCCCCTTGGGCGGCCGAACAGCATGAAAATTGTCGCCTGCAACAGCAACCGTCCACTCGCCGAGGCGGTTGCCACTACGCTGAAGCTGCCGCTGGCACGTGCCTCGATCCGCCGCTTCGCTGACATGGAGGTGTTCGTCGAGATCCACGAGAACGTCCGCGGCGAGGACGTGTTCGTGATCCAGCCCACGTCCTATCCGGCGAACGACACGCTGATGGAACTGCTGGTCACGCTGGATGCGCTGCGCCGCAGTTCGGCGCGTCGGATCACCGCGGTGATGCCGTATTTCGGCTATGCCAGGCAGGATCGCAAGACCGCCTCGCGCTCGCCGATCAGCGCCAAGCTGGTTGCCAACCTGATCACCGAGGCCGGCGCCCACCGTGTGCTGACGATGGACCTTCATGCGGCGCAGATACAGGGCTTCTTCGACATTCCGGTGGACAATCTGTACGCGGCGCCGCTGTTCAGCCGCGACATCCAGGAACGCTACAACGGCCGCGACCTGATGATCGTCTCACCCGATGTTGGCGGCGTGCTGCGCGCGCGGCTGCTGGCGACGCGGCTGAACTGCGATCTCGCGATCATCGACAAGCGTCGCGAACGCGCGGGGCATTCCGAAGTGATGAACGTGATCGGCGATGTCGAGGGCCGTGACTGCATCCTGGTGGACGACATGGTCGATTCCGGCGGCACGCATTGCAACGCGGCCGAGGCGCTGATCAAGGCAGGCGCGCGTTCCACCAGCGCATATGTCACGCATGGCGTGCTGTCGGGTGGTGCGGTGGCGCGGATCGCATCGTCGCCGATCGAGACGATGGTGATCACCGATTCAATTTTGGCGACCGAGGCGGTGCGGTTGGCACCGAATATCCGGCAGATTACCATCGCGCCGTTGATGGCGTCGGCGATGCAGCGGATTTCCGAGGAGAGTTCGGTAAGTTCGCTGTTCGATTGAACCACGCTGTCATTGCGAGCAGCAAAGCGACGCGGCAATCTCGGCCACGCCTTGCGCGCACAGCTGGATCGGGATTGCTTCGTCGCTGCGCTCCTCGCAATGACATGATAAAGGGGTTTTGTGCATGCGCCAGATGACTCTCGTGGCCTTTCTGCAAGCCCAGAACTGCACCAATTTCGTCGGATCATGGCGGCATCCGGAAGCCTCGCCCGGCTTCATGACCGCCGACTACTATCGCCACCTCGCCCGCGTGCTGGAATCCGGAAAATTCCATGTCGGATTCTTCGACGACCGCCTGGCGATGCCGGACCGCTTCGGCGGCGATCACGCCCACACGGTGGCCAACGGCATCCGCTGCGTGAAGATGGACCCGATCACCATCCTCACCGTGATGGGCATGGCGAGCGAGCGGCTCGGCCTCGGCGCGACATGCTCCACCACCTATTACGAACCGTTCCATGTCGCGCGCGTGTTCCAGACGCTGGACCTGATGACCGACGGCCGCGCCGCGTGGAACGTCGTGACCTCGATGAACGACGGCGAGGCGCTGAACATGGGTCACGCCGCGCACGGCGACCACGACGAGCGCTATGACCGTGCCGACGAGTTTCTCGAAGTCGTTGTCGGACACTGGGATTCCTGGGACGACGACGCGATTGCACTGGACAAGCAAAGCGGCCTGTTTGCGCATCCCGACAAGGTGCGGCGCCTGGATCATTCCGGCGAGTATTTCCGCTCGCGCGGGCCGTTCACCGTGCCGCGTTCGGCGCAGGGCCATCCGGTGCTGATCCAGGCTGGGCAGAGCGGTCGCGGGCGTCGTTTCGCCGCACGCTGGGCGGAGTTGGTGTTCGTCAACTACCATTCGCTGGACCAGGCGAAGGCGGACTACGCCGTGTTCAAGCAACAGATCGCCGAGGCAGGACGCGATCCGGAAAACGTCGTTGTCGCCGCCGGTGTCTATACCGTGGTCGCCGCCACGCGCGCCGAGGCCGAGGACAAGGTGGCGCTGATCGACCGGCTGCCGAAGGAGATCGACCAGTTGTCCCTGCTCTGCGAGGTACTGAACGTTGATCTTTCTAAGAAGCCGCTCGACGAGCCATGGAGCGAGGAGGAGATCATGAGCTGGACCGGCGCGCAGGGCCTGCGCGATCGGGTGCATCGCGTACTCGGCAAGCGCAATCCGACGACGCGAGACTTCATGGAGGTCAGCCATCGCGGCACGTTCCGCGATCATCCGCGCTTCGTCGGCAGTCCGAAGGATGTCGCCGACGGAATGGAGGAGTGGTTCGCCTCGCGTGCCTGCGATGGCTATGTGGTGGCGGCGTCGCACGTGCCGGGCGGCTACGAGGAGTTCGTGCGCCACGTTGTCCCCGAACTGCAACGCCGCGGGGTGTTTCACAATGACTACCGCGGCACCACATTGCGCGAGAACCTCGGTCTCGAGCGCCCGCGCATTGGTGCGTGGCGCGAGGTTCTCAACTGACGAGGGAGAGAGGTCATGAAGCTGATGTACTCGCCTGGTGCCTGCTCGATCGGCATCCATGTGCTGCTGGAGGAGATCGGCAAGCCGTACGAGACGCAACTGGTGAACCTTCGCGAGGGCGCCCAGTACAAGCCGGATTTCACCTCGGTCAATCCGAAGTCCAAGGTGCCGACGCTGGTGCGCGACGACGGCTCGGTGCTGACCGAGTATCCGGCGATCGCCTACTGGCTGGCGCGCACCAATCCCGAGAAGAAGCTGCTGCCGGACGACGTGGACGCGCAGGCACGGATGATCGAGGCATTGGACTACGCCGTCGCCACCGTGCACATGCAAGGCTTCGGACGGCTGTTCCGCGCGGCCAACTTCACGCCGAACCCCGAGGACGAGGATAAGGTGAAGGAGCGGGGCAAGGAGCTAGTAGAGAAGGGCTTCGCTGTGCTGGACAAGGCGCTGGCCGGCAAGGACTACCTGGCCGGATCTTTCTCCATCGCCGACTCGGCGTTATTCTATGTCGAGTTCTGGGGCGGCAAGCGCATGAACATGAAACTGCCGCCGAACTGCGAGGCGCACCTCAACCGGATGATGGCGCGGCCCGCGGTGCAGCGTGTGCTCCAGCAGGAGGGTCTGAACTGACGTGCATGGGGCGTTCCAGGAGGCCACGCTCGCGCCGGTCCCGTTCTGGTTTCTCCGGCATGGCGAAACCGACTGGAACGCCCAGGGCATTTCACAGGGCAACGTCGATATCCCGTTGAATGCCACCGGCATTGCGCAGGCACGCGGGGCGGCGGAGAAGCTGCGCACTCGCGGCATCGCAACGATCGTGGCATCGCCGTTGTCGCGTGCACGCGTCACGGCCGAATTCGTCGGCGAGGCGCTGGGCCTGCCGGTCGCATTCGATGCCGACCTGCGCGAGGTGGCGTTCGGCGTGCAGGAAGGCCAGTCCATGAGCGGCTGGTTCGCCGACTGGATAAGCGGTGCATTCACGCCGCAGGGTGCCGAGACGTTCGCCGCGCTGCGACAGCGCGCGGTGGCGGCGGTCGATCGCGCGACCGCGCTGCCACCTGTGGTCCTGGTCGTATCGCACGGCGCGTTGTTCCGCTCGCTGCGCGCGGCGATGGGAATCGTGCCGAACATGCGTACGCAGAATGCGGTGCCGATCTTCTGCGAACCGCCACGGCCGGGCGAGACGGCGTGGACGCTGCACCCCGTGGTGTGACCGACGTTACGTGCCCAGGTAGAACTGCCGGATCAGCTCGTTGTCGTTGAGTTCGCCGGCCGAATTGCCAGCGAACTCGATCCTGCCGTGCACGATGACGTACCCCCGATCCGCGATCCGGATCGCCTGGGTGAAGTTCTGTTCCGCCATCAGCACGGTGAGCTGATAGCCCTCCTTCAGCTCCTTGATCTTGTCGATCGTGCGCGCGACCAGCAGCGGCGCCAGCCCGACCGACGGCTCGTCGATCAGCAGCATCCGCGGCGCCGACATCAGGGCGCGGGCCAGCGCCAGCATCTGCTGCTCGCCGCCGCTCATGCTGCCTGCCAGTTGCCGGCTGCGTTCCTGGAGTCGCGGGAACGTCTCGAAGCAGAACTCCAGATTGCGGGCGATCGCGGCGCGCGCCTTGCGGCGGAACGCCCCGAGCAGCAGGTTCTCGGTCACCGTCAGTTTCGGAAACAGCCTGCGGCCTTCAGGCACGAACGCAATGCCCAATTCGACGATCGCCTCGGTGGAGAGTCCGATCAGTTCGTGCCGCGCGCCGTCGATCTCGGCGACAATGGTGCCGGCGGATGGCCGCACAATGCCCATGACGCATTTGAGCAGCGTGCTCTTGCCGTTGCCGTTGGTGCCGAGCAGCGTCACCGTCTCGCCGGCGGCGACCGTCAGCGACACGTCGTGCAGCACGCGCACCGCGCCGTAGCCGGCATCGATGCCGGTGATGGCGAGGCTACTCGCCAAGATACGCCCGCACGACATCGGGGTCGCGCACGACATCGGCTGGGTCTCCGTCGGCGATCTTGCGGCCGGCGACCAGCACCACCAGGCGCTGCGAGAAATGCATCACCGCGCGCATGATGTGCTCGATCAGGATGACGGTGACGCCCTGTTCGTTGAGCCGGATCAGTAGCGCCAGGATGTCGTCGACCTCACCGTGCGACAGGCCGGCCATCGCTTCATCGGCGATCAGCAGGCGCGGCGCCGTGGCCATGGCGCGGGCGAGTTCCAGCTTGCGCATCTCGATCTGCGTGAGGTCGCGCGGCAGGCGGCCGGCCTTGTCGGCCAGCCCGACCATATGCAGCAGCTCCGCGCAGCGCTCGCCTATCGCGCGTGCACCGAGCGTCCGGCCGTGCCGGGCGTTCACCGTGTAGAGCAGCGGAATGCGCACATTGTCCGCCAGCGACAGTGTGTTGAACGGCCGGGGCAACTGGAAGCTGCGTGCGAGACCAAGCCGCGTGCGTTCGTGCGCGGACAGGCCGTCGAGCGTGTGGCCGGCGAAGCGGACGCTGCCCATTTCGTGGCGCAGCGTGCCGCACATGCAGTTGACCAGGGTGCTCTTGCCTGAGCCGTTCGGGCCGATCAGGCCGACGCGTGCGCCATCGTTCACTGTCAGGCCGATTGATTCCAGCGCGACGAAGCCGCCGAAGCGCTTGCTCAGGCCGGAGACTGTAAGAAGCGCCTCTTCGGTCATTTTGTGGGCCTGGGAAGGAAGGGTTCACACGGAGACCACCGAGAACCACGGAGTTGCACGGAGGAAGAAAATGGCGCTTCGCGCGAAGCGCTATTCATTTCTTCCTCCGTGGATTTCCGTGGTTCTCGGTGGTCTCCGTGTGGAATCTTCCCTGAAACCGCTCATCAACCGGCCCGCCTGCCGCGGACGCCGACCAGCCCCAAAATCCCATTCGGCGCCACAATAACGAACCCCACCAGCATCAGCCCGACGATCAGCAGATTGACCGCGGAGGAAATCGTCACCGTGACGACCTGCTGCAAAGTCCCCAGCAGGATCGCGCCGATCACCGGCCCCAGCCAGCTCGACGTTCCGCCCACCAACGGCATCGCCACGCCGTTGACCGCGTAAGCCAGGCTGAACCCCGACGTTGGATCGAGATATGTCACGTAGTACGGCAACGGTGCGCCGACCATGCCCATGAACGCGCCTGATAATGTCGTCGCCAGCAGCTTCAGCCGCAGCGTCGGCACGCCGGACGCCTCCGCCGCCACCTCGTCGTCGCGGATGGTGGCGAAGCCATATCCCAGCCGTGAACCCTCGATCGCGCGCGCGGTCGCCAGCACGATCACCACCAGGCCCAGCATCAGCAGGAACAGGTATTGGATGTAGTCGATGCCCAGCAACGGTGTCTGCGGCGGGCGTATGATATAGGCGCCGCGCGACCCGCCGACGAAGTCCCAGTTGGTGATCAGCGTCTGTACCACCACTGCCAGGGCCAGCGTTGCGATCGAGAAGAACGCGCCGCGCAGGCGCAGCGTCAGATAGCCCGTGCCGAGACCGACGATGCCGGAGACGATGCCGCCGATCGGCATCATGAGCGGCAAAGGGAGCGAGGTCAGCTTGTGCAGCACCACGGTCGTGTAGGCACCGAGTGCGAAGAACGCCGCCGTGCCGAAGTTCACATAGCCGGTGTAGCCGCCCAGGATGTTCCATGCCGTCGCCAGCGCGATGTATTGCAGCACGACGTAGCCTGCGAAGAACACATAGGCATTGTCGATCAGCCGCGCGGCGCCGAATGTCGCGGCCGCGGCGATCAGCAGCGCAAGAACGAACTTCGTTCCGTTCACGCGTCAGCGGCCGAAGATGCCGGCGGGGCGCACCGCCAGGGTGACCAGCAGGAAGCCGAACGCCACGGCCGGCGACCAGGACGGGCCGTAGAACGTCGAGGTCAGGCTCTCGACGATGCCCAGAGCCATCGCCGCGACCAGCGTGCCGGCGAAGCTTCCCATGCCGCCCAGCACGCAGATCGCGAACACCCGGCCGATGTAGTCGCGGCCGATCGACGGCTCGACCGGCTGGATCACGATGAGCACCGCGCCGGCCAGCGATGTCGTGGCGATCGACAGCGCGAAGGCGATGCGCTTGATGCGCGTGGGATCGGCCGCCATCAGGCGCAGCGCCAGCGGGTCCTGTGCCACCGCAAGGATCGCGCGGCCCAGGAACGTGTGCGACATGAACAGTTGCAATCCGCCGACCATCGCCAGCGCGACCAGGCAGGGCACCAGCAGCCGGAGCGGTAGATCGACGATGCCGAGGTGCAGGGAAGGGCCGATATACGGCGCCTCGACCAGCCGATAGTCCACGCCGAACACCAGCACGAGCGTGACCTCGGTGATGAACAGCAGACCGAAGAAGAATGCCAGGCCGCGCAACGCTTCGTCGCCGCGCCGCTCGAACGCGACGTAGTACACCTGATAGACTGCCGCGCCGAGAGCATAGAACGCCGGCAGCACGATCACCGCTGCCAGGATCGGATCGACGCCCCACGTCGTGTTGGCGATGTAGGCGATATAGGACCCCAGAATGATGAAGGCAGGATGGGCGATGTTGACGATGTCCAGCATGCCGAACGAAATCGATACACCGATCGTGACGGCGGCATAGAAGCCGCCGAGCAATAGGCCGGACACCACGGCGTTGCCGAGGAGGTCTAGGGACATTTCCATTATCCGGCCAGTGTGGCCAATGCGCCGAGTCTTGGCTAGCCCGTTTCGGATGCAACCTTAGGGTCTGCCGCGGAATAAACGAATCACGTGTTGGCACAGTTCGTGCCCCCATCGTCATGGCGTGGCTTGGCCACGCCATCCACGTCTGTGCAGCCTGTAGCAGGGAGAAGACATGGATGGCCGGGCCAAGCCCGGCCA
>JANWJK010000239.1 GCA_025452005.1 Acetobacteraceae bacterium
ACGGAATCGATCTCGACGATATGCGCGCCCACCATGCGGATCGCCTGGTCGTAGGCGAAGCGCTGGTTCTTCGGCAGGATCACGCGGTTCACCCAGCCGTCGGTGAACGGCAGGCGCAGCATGCGAACCGGATCGTTGCCGGCGACGCACGCCGCGGACGCCAATGCCACGGCGGCGGCGCTGCCGCAGGTCACGATGCCCCATTCGGCGCCGGTCAGCTCCGCGAGTCGCTTTCCCGCCGCTTCCATCAGCTCGTCCAGGTTGACGAATTGGCGCGATGCGGCGTCCATCGCCGCACGTACCCGCGGCAGCATCAGGCTGCCGCCGTGCATGGTGCGCACGCTGCAACAGTTGATGAACGGGTGCACGCCAAGCGCGAGGTAGGGATTGGCGTTGCTCTCGGTCCGCTCAGCCATGGGAAGCGCTCTCCGTTGTTGTCCGGTATACGGCGGTTTCGAAGTCGGTCAGAAGTTGCAGCACGGCACGCGCCCGTCGTCCACAGCGCCGCGCGGGAGCCAGTCGATCTCGTGCTGTGCCATGGCAACCTCCGGAGTTCGCCGCTCTATACGCGTATGCTGTTTGGGCATGCGATCATGCTCGGTATCGGTCTGTCAAACAAATCATACCAGCCACATTTTTCCTGCAACCCAACAGGGAACCACAGGAGTAAAGGGGAGGGTCGATCTGGCGCCGCTCGGCACCGGCGAAAATTGGCGGGTAAGATTCCAGTCGAATGTCCTGCCGAATTACCACCCCATACCTGACCGGTTGTTCGCTAGAAGGCGCACGGAAGCGACGAGGGCAGCGACATGCCACTACTCGATATCTCAACCAACTTTGCCAATGACGGAGCCACCCCGAGCTGGCGCGGCCATCGTACCCTGCCAAGCGCGCGAAGCGGGCGCTACAGCGCAGGAGGCATCATCCTCACGCTGCTGGTCCTGGCGTTGCTGGCGGCGTCCCTCGCGGTCGCGGTGTGGTTGTTCTGGCTACTGGCAATCAGCGTGCTGGGCATGCCGGGTACTCTTTTCGGTGTGGTCTTTTTGGTGGCGGCCACGGCTGCATTGCGGTGGCACACCGGGCGGAGCTTCATTGGCACACTGATCCTGGTCGGGTTCGGTGCCGTGAGCCTGCTGATGTGTTGGTTGTACGGGATGGCAGGGTATGCACTGATCTTTGGTGGGTGATCTTGCCGGCCACACTAGGCCAGCGACGAAGCACTGCCTGCAACGAGCACCGCGAGGCGGTGAACGCGTGAAGACCTCTCGTCGCCGCGGTTCTCGCTGTCATTGCGAGCGAAGCGAAGCAATCCCCATGGGGATTGCCGCGTCGCTGTGCTCCTCGCAATGACAGGACAACCCGAACTATCGGCTGTTGCACGCTCTGGCCAGCGGCGCGACAATACCGCTTCCAGGCCTTGGGAGCGTCCGCATGATCGAAAGCGAAGTCATCGTCACGACCAAACACGGCAGGATGCCGACCTTCATGGCGGCGCCCGATGCCGAAGGCCAGCATCCCGGCATCATCTTCTACATGGACGCACCAGGCATCCGCGAGGAGCTGCGCAACATGGCGCGGCGCATCGCCAAGCACGGCTATGTCGTCCTGCTGCCGGACATGTACTATCGCCTGGGCACAGTGCGTCTCGACATGCCGCGGCGCGACGATGGGATGTCGGGCGTGATCCGCGCGTCGATGAACAGCCTGTCTATCCCGTTCGTGAATGACGACACCGCGGCAATGCTGGCGTGGTTCGATGCCAGCGACCGGGTGAAGCCGGGGACGGTGGGCTGCGTCGGACATTGCATGAGCGGCCGCTACATCACCTCGGTCGCCGCGGCGTTCCCGCATCGCATGGCCGCGGCGGCATCGCTGTACGGCGTGCAGATCGTCACCGATAAGGAGGACTCGCCGCATTTGTCGGTGGGCAAGATCAAGGGCGAACTCTACTACGCGTTCGCCGAACACGATCAGGGCGTGCCGGCGAACGTCATCCCGGACCTGAAGGCGGCGCTGAACAAGGCCGATGTGAAGGCGACGGTGGAGGTGTTTCCGGGCACGCATCACGGCTTCTGTTTCCCGGAGCGCGCCGTGTACGACACGCAGGCTTCGGAGACCACATGGGCGAAGATCTTCGCGCTGTGGGATCGCCACCTGAAATAGCGGAGGACTGGTCATGTTGGATGAGGTTGCCGGCACGCTGGTGTTCACCGGCGAACGCTCGCGCGCCGGGTATCGGCTGAACCGCATGGCGATGTCGCTGACCGATGCGGCGAATCGTGCGGCGTTCGTTGCCGATGAAACCGGTTACCTGCGCGGAATGGGACTGAACGACACCGAGATCGACATGGTGCGGCAACGCGATTGGAAGGCGATGATCGAGGCCGGCGGCAGCATCTATCTCCTGATCAAGATCGCCGGTGCGCTGGGCGTCCCGCTGTACGCGGTCGGCGCGCAGACCGCCGGCATGACGCTGGAACAGTTCATGTCGCAGCGAAAGGGAGGCTGAACGATGGGACGGATTGTTGGTGGCGTGGGTTCGTCGCATGCGCCCTCGTTCGGGCCGGTGTTCGATAAGGGCCAGCAGAAGGATCCGATGTGGGCACCGCTGTTCGATGGCTACGAGCCGGTACGCGCGTGGCTCGAATCGCTGCGGCCGGACCTGTTCATCGTCGTCTACAACGACCACGCGAACCAGTTCTTCTTCAACGCCTATCCGACGTTGGCTCTGGGCGCGGCGGAAATCTATCCGCAGGCCGACGAAGGCTGGGGCAAGCGCGATCTGCCGGATATGCCGGGCGATCCGGCGTTCTCGTGGCACCTCGCACAGAGTCTGGTGGACGACGAGTTCGATCCGACGATCTGCCAGGAGATGGCAGTGGATCACGGCGTGCTGTCGTTCATGCCGATGCTGACGAACAAGCGCTGGGTGCCGATCGTGCCGCTGGCGGTGAACGTAATCCAGCAGCCGGTACCGACGGCCCGCCGGCTATATAAACTGGGCTCGGCACTGCGACGTGCGGTGGAGAGCTATCCGAAGGATATCCGCGTCGTGGTGATGGGCACCGGCGGCCTGTCGCATCAGTTGCAGGGCCCGCGCTTCGGGTTCGTGAACCGGGACTGGGACAACGAGTTCCTCGATCGGCTCGAGGCGGACCCCGAACCGCTCACCACGCTGTCGCATCGCGACTACATGGAGCGCGGCGGTACCGAAGGCATAGAGATGATCAACTGGCTGCCGATGCGATCGGCGCTAGGCCCGACGGTGAAGCGCGTGGCGCGGACGTATCACGCGCCGATGATCACGGGGTATGGGTTGCTGGCGCTGTCACCAGCGTAGCGTTCGTACTGTCATTGCGAGGAAGCGCAGCGACGAAGCAATCTCCATCCAGACGCGCATGCCTGGCACGAGATTGCTTCGTCGCTGCGCTCCTCGCAATGACAGCTTACGCCGCTGTGGCCGGCACGATCCGTCCACGACATTCACCGAAGCCGATGGGCACCGCGCCAGGGCGACGGCAATGCGCCTGTAACACCACGACGTCATCGTCCTCCAGATAGCGGCGGGTCTCGCCATTGCCGAGCGTAATCGCGTCGCGGCCACCGAAGGTCATCTCCAGCAGGCAGCCGATGCCGCCTGCATCTGTTGCGGAAATGGTGCCGCTGCCGAACAGATCGCCCGGGCGCAGATTGCAGCCGTTTGACGCATGGTGCGCGACCATCTGCACCACAGTCCAGTACAGCTCGCGCGTATTGGAGCGGCACATCCGATATGGCTCGGCGTTTGCGGCACGCATCGCCGGCGTGGACAGGAACACATCGCAGTCGATGTCGTAGGCCCCATGCGCCTGGTCCGCCGCGTCGAGAAGATGCGGCAGCGGCGGCGGATCGCCGTCGGGTCGAGCGGGCTGTGCGATGCGGAACGGCTCGAGCGCCTCCGCCGTGACGATCCACGGCGAGACCGTGGTACGGAAACTCTTTCCCAGGAACGGCCCGAGCGGCTGCGATTCCCACGATTGGATGTCGCGCGCCGACCAATCGTTCAGCAGACAAAAACCGGCGATGCGTTCGGCCGCCTCGCCGATCGGTATCGGCTCGTCCTGCCGGTTGCCCGCGCCGATCCACACGCCGAGCTCCAGTTCGTAATCGAGATTGCGGCATGCGCCGAACGTCGGCGTCGCCTCGCTCGGCAGCTTGCGCTGGCCCTTCGGCCGTCGCACGTCCTCGCCCGACGGCCGCACCGACGAAGCACGGCTGTGATAGGCGACGGGCACGTATTTGTAGTTCGGCATCAGCGGATTCTCGGGGCGCGAGATCTGGCCGCCCTTGCGCGCGTGATGGATGCCGGCGAAGAAATCCGTGTAGTCGCCGACGTTGGCCGGCAGATGCAGCGTGCAGGCAGCGGCGTCGTGCAGCAGGCGCGATGCATTGCCACGCGCATCGCTGTCCACCGAAAGGATATCCGACAGGCGCTGGCGCAACGCCCGCCGCGCGCTCGCCGGCAGCGCGAGCAGCGGATTGAGCGCCGGCCCCGCCGCCGCTTCTGCCGCATCCCGGGCGGTTCCGGAGAACAGCCCGAGCTCCAGAGCGGCGCCGATATCGAACACCGCATCGCCGATCGCCACACCGCCACGCGGCCTGTCGCCGGCGATACTGAACACACCGAATGGAAGGTTCTGGATGGGAAACTCCGCATGGCCGTTGGCGGATGCGACCCAGCTCAGACGGGCCGGATCATGCGTTGCGTCGGTCATGTCAGCGCTCCGTATCCTGGCCAGTCTAGCGTGCATCGCGCGGGCGCGATATACCAGGGGGCGCTAGCCTGGGGGGTAGTTGCAAATGAAAACAAAAACCGGGAGGACGCGCCGGGAAATGCCGGCAGCGAATGGCGAGGCCTTCAGGTTGGAGGACTTCCTGCCGTATCGCCTGTCCGTTGCTGCCAGTCGCGTCTCACGTCTGTTCGCGCGCCGCTATTCCGAGGCCTATGGTCTCAGCATTCCCGAATGGCGTGTGCTGGCGATCGTCGGCCGATTCGACACGCTGTCGCCAAGCGCGGTCGGCGAATGGTCGGCGATGGACAAGGTGAAGGTGAGCCGCGCCGCGGCGAGCCTGGTGGCGCGCGGCCTGGTGCGGCAAACGCAGGACCCGCGCGACGGGCGCGGACGTCTGCTGCGTCTGACGCGGCGTGGGGTCACGGTCTATGAAGGCATGGTGCCGCTCGCCTGCGAGCTGGAGGGCCAGCTTGCCGAAGGGCTGAGCCGGTCGGAATGGAACGTGCTGCTGAAGGCGCTCGACAAGCTCAGCTCGCACGCCAAGGGCTTCGAGGGTGTCAACCACGGCGCATCGCTGGACTGAGGGCGGGACTCGCCTGTCACAGAAACTTCGCTAGGATCGGGGGCGAAGCAGCTTTTGGGAGGGCGCCCGCATGTCAGGAACACAGAACGGCAGAAGTCCCCGCTCGGTGGCGCTGGTCGGGCCGTACAGCAGCGGCAAGTCGACGTTGTTCGAGGCGCTGATGGAGGCAGCCGGCACACCGGTCAAGCGGCCGGCCGATCCACGCAACCGTCCGGCCACCACCGAGGTCCGGCTGGGCCATTGCTCGTATCTCGGCGATGCGTGGACGGTGCTGGACTGCCCAGGTTCGGTTGAATTCGCCTACGAAACGGCTTCCGCGCTGGCCATGGTCGATCTCGCCGTTGTGGTGTGCGAACCGGCGCCGGCGCGCGCACTGACGGTCGCGCCGATCCTCAAGCAGTTGGCGGACGACGGCGTGCCGCACATGCTGTTCATCAACAAGATCGATACGCTGGAAGGCAGCGTGAGCGACACGCTCGCTGCATTGCAGGGATTTGCCGGGTCGCCGCTGGTGCTGCGCCAGGTGCCGATCATGGATGGCGAGGCGGTGAGCGGCTATGTCGATGTGGTGAGCGAGCGGGCGTATCGCTACCGCAAGGGTCAGGCATCCGAGCTGATGCAGATTCCGTCCGAGATGCACGACGACGAACAGGATGCGCTGAACAAGCTGGTCGAGGTGCTGGCGGATCATGACGATGCGCTGCTTGAGAAGGTGCTCGAGGATGTGAAGCCGACGACCGCGGAGATCTATGGCGATCTGCGCAAGGACCTGGCGGCGGGCGCGGTGATCGAGGTGCTGCTCGGTTCTGCGGAGAATTCCGGCGGTGTGCGGCGGCTGTGGAAGGCGCTGCGTCACGACACACCGATGGCGGCGGAGACCGCCGCGCGCAAGACCATCGACGCGGAGGGAGCACCGCTCGCGCAGGTGTTCAAGACGGTGCATGCCGGCCACACCGGCAAGCTGTCCTACGCACGCATCTGGCGCGGGTCTATCAAGGACGGCGCCACGCTGGGCGGTACGCGGCTGGGTGGCATCTATCGCATGCCCGGCGGCGAGCTCGCGAAGGTGACGGACGCGGCGGAAGGAGATGTGGTCGCGCTGGGGCGACTGGATGGCGTGCCTACCGGCGCCACGGTGTCGCCTGCGGCGACGCCGGAGCAGTTGGCGTTCCCCGCGGCGCCGCAGCCGGTCTATTCGCTGGCGATCGCGACCTCGGATCACAAGGACGACGCGAAGCTCAGCGGCGCGCTGCAGAAGCAGCGGGAGGCGGACCCGACACTGTCGATGGAGCAGCAGCAGGACACCAGCGAGACGGTGCTGCACGGCCAGGGCGAGATGCACCTGATCTCAACGGTGGACCGGCTGTCGAAGGACTACGGGCTGAAGGTGACGACGCACAAGCCGCAGGTCGCGTTCAAGGAGACGATCCGCCGCGCGGTGCACGAGCATGGCCGCCTGAAGAAACAGAGCGGCGGACACGGACAGTTTGCCGACGTGAAGATCGACATCAAGCCGCGGCCGCGCGGCGAGGGGTTCGAGTTCATCGACAAGATCGTCGGCGGTTCGGTGCCGCGCAACTTCATCCCGGCGGTCGCGGAGGCAGCGGAGGAGTCGGCGAAGAAGGGACCGTTCGGGTTCCCGGTGGTCGATATCTCTGTGACGCTGGTAGATGGTGGTTTCCATTCGGTCGACAGCTCCGACATGGCGTTCAAGACCGCGACGAGCGTGGCGATGCGGGAAGGGCTGGCGAAAGCGGAGCCGATCCTGCTGGAGCCGGTCGATCACGTGACGATCAGCGTGCCGAACGAGTTCACGCCGCGGGCGCAGCGTCTGCTCACCGGGCGGCGCGGACAGATCCTCGGATTTGCCGAGAAGGAAGGCTGGCCCGGCTGGGACGACGTCGTGGCCCTGGTGCCTGAGGCAGAGTTGCACGACCTGATCATCGAGCTGCGATCGCAAACGCTGGGGCTGGGGACGTATCGGCGGAAGTTCGATCACCTGGCGGAGTCGCGCGCCGAGATGAAGCGCGGGGCGGCGTAACGGCCATGACGATTGGAGGCCGGGCTGGCGCCCGGGACCGGGCATGAATCTGTTCGATCTCAGCGGCAAGGTGGCGCTGGTCACCGGCGGCAATGGCGGCATCGGGCTGGCGATGGCACAGGGGATGGCGTCGTGTGGCGCCTCGATCGTGATCGCCGGGCGCAACGAGGAGAAGGCGGGACCCGCGCTCGCCTCGCTGCGCGAGCTTGGTACGCGCTGCGCGTTCTTGACCGGCGATGTGACGAAGAAGGCGGCATGCGTGAAGTTGGTCGCCGACACGGTGGCGGAGTTTGGCAGGCTGGACATCCTGGTGAACAACGCCGGCACCGCGGTGCGCAAGATGCCGCAGGACTACACCGAGGAAGAGTGGCATCTGGTGATGGACACCAACCTGACGAGCGCGTTCCTGTGCTCGCAGGCGGCCTACGCACCGATGAAGGCGCAGGGCGGCGGCAAGATGATCAACATCGGCTCGATGATGTCGCTGTTCGGCGCGCCGTACGCGACGCCCTATGCGTCGAGCAAGGGCGGCATCGTGCAGATGACGCGCGCGATGGCGACGGCGTGGGCAAAGGACAACATCCAGGTCAACGCGGTGCTGCCAGGCTGGATCGATACCGACCTGACGAAGCGTGCGCGGCGCGAGGTGCCCGGACTGCATGAGCGGGTAGAGAACCGCACGCCCGCGGGGCGCTGGGGATCGCCGCCGGATATGGCCGGCATCGCTGCATTCCTGGCCAGCCCGGCATCCGATTTCGTGACCGGCACGGCTATCCCGGTGGATGGCGGATACTCCATCGGGATGTAGGCGAAGTGGCCTCCGGACCGCTTGCTGCGACGATCGCCGCGTTCGTGCACGCGACGACGCACGCGGGCCTGCCAGACGATGTGACCGGCATCACCCGGCAGCACCTTCTCGATACCGCCGGCTGCTGCCTCGCCGCTACGAAAGCGGACACCACCCGACAGCTCAGGCGCTATCTGCTGGCGGAAGGCGGGACGGAACAGGCAACCGCAATCGGCATGCCGCATCGTCTGCCGGTGCCACAGGCCGCCTTCATGAACGGGTTGCTCGCGCGCACGCTCGAGTTCGACGACATGGCGATGCCGGACCTGCATCCGGCCGGCGTGGTGATACCGGTGGCGCTGGCGGTGTCAGAACATCGCGGCATCGCAGGCGCGGACATGATCGCCGCCATCGCTCTCGGTCTGGAACTGTGCGTGCGCATCGGCCGGGCGGGGTTCGACAGCGCGGCGAGAACCTCGCGGTTCCTCAATCGTGGCCAGGATTCGAGTGCGGTCTGCGGCACGTTGGCCGGCGCGGCCATGGCGGCGAAGTTGATGGGGCTGGACGCGAAAGGCATCGCCGATGCGATCGGCATCGCGGTGAGTTTCGCCGGCGGCTCGCTGGAATCCAACCGATCAGGCGGGACGATCAAGAGCTTCCAGTCCGGCTGGGCGGCGAAGTCCGCCGTCCAGGCTGCCGCGCTTGCCGCCGCCGGGATCGAAGGACCCGCTCAGGCGTTCGAGGGCCGCTACGGCTTCTATCAATGCTTCATCGACGGCACGTTCGATGCCGCGGTCCTGGCAGGTGGACTGGGTGACGACTGGCGAATGCGCAGCCTGCGGTTCAAGCCGTACCCGTCGAACTACTACACGCACCCGGGGATCGACGCGGCGCTCGCGCACCGCGGCAAGGGTGTCAGGGCTGACGAAGTCGAATCCGCGCAGCTCTCGATCGCCACGCCTATGCTGCATACGGTAGGCGAACCGTTGGATCGCAAACAGGCGCCGCGCACCGCGTACGAGGCGAAGTTCAGCGCGCCCTACACGGTTGCTTCGGCGCTGATCGGGGGCGCCGGCCTTGGCGTCGGCATCGACGATTTCACCGATGAGCTCGTTACAGATCCGACGCGGCGTGCGCTGATGTCCAGGATCACCGTCGGCAGCGACCCGCGCTGCGACGCGATTTTTCCTGATCAGGCGCCGGCAATCCTGACGATCGTCAGGCGGAATGGCGAACGGCTGGTCGAGGAGATTCTGGTCAATCGCGGTGGCCCGGAACGGCCATTGAGCGAGCATGAGCTCGCGATCAAGTTCCACGACACCGCCAGGCGTGCCCTTTCGCCAGATGTCATCGACGCGCTCAGGGAGCAGATCGCCGACGTCGAGTCGGCCGACAGCGTCAATGCCATAGCCGCCATCTTCGCTGCGGCTGGCACGTGAGGGTCACGCCCAGTCAAACGTGCGGGTGACCGCCTTGCGCCATGAGGCGATCAGCCGCGCGCGGTGATCCTCGCGCATCTGCGGCTGCCACGTGTGCTGCACCGTCCAGTTGCGCAGCAGGTCCTCCGTGCTGCGCCAGTAGCCGACCCCCAGGCCCGCGGCATAGGCGGCGCCGAGCGCGGTCGCCTCCACCGTTTGCGGGCGTACCACCGGCACGCCGAGCAGATCGGCGTGGAATTGCATCAGTGTATGGTTCTGCACCATGCCGCCATCGACGCGCAGCGTGCGGATCGCCACGCCGGAATCGCGCTGCATCGCATCGATCACGTCGAAGGTCTGGTAGGCGGTGGCCTCCAGCGCGGCACGCGCGATGTGGCCGGCGGTGGCGTAACGGGTCAGCCCGGCGATGATGCCGCGCGCATCGGCGCGCCAATACGGCGCGTACAGCCCGGAGAAGGCAGGAACGAAATAGACGTCGCCATTGTCCGGCACCGATCGGGCAAGCCGCTCGACGTCCGCGTTGGTCTTGATGATACCGAGGTTCTCGCGCAACCACTGCACGAGCGCGCCGGTGATCGCGATGGAACCTTCAAGCGCATAGCAGGCAGGCCGGCTGCCGAACTTGTAGGCGACCGTGGTCACCAGCCCGCTGGTCGACGGCATCGGCGCGAGGCCGGTGTTCATCAGCAGGAAGCAGCCGGTGCCGTAGGTGCTCTTCGCCTCGCCCGGGTGCAGACAGGTCTGCCCTACCAGCGCAGCCTGTTGGTCGCCGAGGATGCCGGCGATGGGGACGCCGTCCAGTTCGCCGGTCGCAACGCCATAGACCGTGGAGGATGGCACTATGCCGGGCAGCACGGCACGCGGGATACCGAATGCCTCGATCAGCCCATCGTCCCAGTCCAGCGTGTGCAGGTCCATCAGTTGCGTGCGGCTGGCGTTGGTCACGTCGGTCACATGCAGGCCGGTAAAGTTCCACAGCAGCCAGGTATCGATCGTGCCGAACAGCAGATCGCCTTCCTCGGCGCGAAGTCGCGCGTTCGGAATGTTGTCGAGCAGCCAGCGCAACTTCAGCGCGCTGAAGTAGCTGGTCAGCGGCAGGCCGGTCTTGGCGCGAAACCGGTCCTGGCCACCGTCGCGCGCGTATTCCGCCACCAGGGGATCGACGCGCGTGTCCTGCCAGACCAGCGCGTTGTGGATCGGTTGGCCGGTGGTGCGGTCCCACACCAGCGTCGTCTCGCGTTGATTGGTGATGCCGACCGCCGCCAGGTCGCCACGCGTCAGTCCGCTGCTGCGCAAGGCCTCGGCGATCACTGCCTGCGTGTTGCGCCAGATCTCGATCGGATCGTGCTCGACCCAACCGGGAAGCGGGTAAATCTGCCGGTGCTCGGTTTGCGCCGTGGCGATCGTCTCGCCGGCGCGGTCGAACACAATGAAGCGGGTGCTGGTGGTGCCCTGGTCGATGGCGCCGATGTAGCGGGTTGCGGCGCCGGTCATTTATGTTCTGTAACACTATTGGCAAGTGTCTCAGCTTCCCATTGCTTATAGGTCATTTTCCGCCCCTGAAGCTTCCAGACAATTGGACCCTGGGACGGGTAGCCCATCACGACCCATCCGGCCGCGCTTGTGCTCTTGAATGCGTAATTCTCCTTGAGGATTCGCTGATTTTGAGTGCGAGGCGTCATCAACACATGCCCTGTCCAGCCGAATACCTCCGCCGCAAGCATCCCATCCGGTCGTCCAACAATGAAGAACAGTTCCAGAGATCTCCTTTGGCCTCCCGCATCACCACGCGCGTCCTCCGAGTCCAGGCGCCAGTTCGCAGTGTCGCATGACCGCCTGCTTCACGCCGCCACACGCAATCGTCCTTTGCCCGTCCGGGCCGGCGTGATGCGCACCTCAACATCCTGGCCTAGATCGCTCAAGGCCTGTAGCAGCCGGTCGGTGGAGAACTTGCCGATTCTGCCTTTGACGAGCGCCGAAACGCGCGGTTGATCCATGCGCATCAGCGCGCCAGCCTGAGTCTGCGTCAGGCCGCGTGCCGAGACGATCTCGCCGATTTTTCGCATCAACTCGGCCCGCAGAACCAAGTCATCAGCGTCGGGCAAGCCAAGCGCATGGAAGGCGCTCTCGGTCGAATAGGTCACCGCTTCGCGTTTTGCCATCTCTGGTACTCCTCCTCGGCCTGTCGCAGTCTGGTCCTGACCATTTCGATCTCCTGACGTGGAGTCGCGACTCCACGCGTGGATTTCTTCTGGAAGGCATGCAGGACGTATATGACCTCGGCAAACCGAACGGCGTAGACCGCACGATATGCATTCCCGGCGTAATCCTCCACAATTTCAAGCACCCCGGCGCCACCAAATCCTTGCAACGGTTTCGCCGGCCATGCTTGCCGCCAATCTGGGCGACATAGAGTGCGTGTCCGATCTCGCGCACGACGCTGTCCGGAAATCCAAGGAGGTCATTCCTTGCACTTCCGACCCAACCCAACGGCTTCATGCCATGTGCCTTATAGCAGTACTGACATAAGGTCTGTAAAGATATATCCAGCGAAGTCAGACACCCAACACAATCCCGCGCTTGCTCGATCAACTGGCTCCGGCATTGATAGCCGTACCAGATACGGGAAGAGTGAATCCATGGCCGAGTGCTTTGCGAAACGCGTTCCTATCGTGACCGGCGGCGTGTTGGGCATTGACGCGGGCATCGCCGCGCGTCTGGCGGCCGAGGGCGCGCACATCAATCTCTGGGATCTCGATGCCACGGCACTCGCCAAGGCCGACGCGCCGCACAAGGCCACCGTCGATGTCACTGACGCCGAAGCTGTGCAGTGCGCCGCCCCCGATAGCGTTGCTGCACTCGGCCGCATCGACATTCTGAGCGCCTGCGCCGGCATCGCCGGACCCAATGCGCCCCTGTGGCAGTATCCGG
This sequence comes from Acetobacteraceae bacterium, assembly GCA_025452005.1. Lineage (GTDB taxonomy): Bacteria > Pseudomonadota > Alphaproteobacteria > Acetobacterales > Acetobacteraceae > JAMXLO01. Next base: position 12,554 of record JANWJK010000239.1, read on the forward strand.
TTGCCGACTGGGACCGCGTGATCGATGTCAACCTGAACGGCGTATTCTGCTGCAATCGCGCCGTCGTGCCGCATATGCTGCGCAACGACTACGGCCGCATCGTCAACATCGCCTCGATCGCCGGCAAGGAAGGCAACCCCAACGCTGCCGCCTATTCCGCTTCGAAGGCGGGCGTCATCGGCCTCACCAAGTCACTCGGCAAGGAGTTGGCGAACACCAACGTCCGGGTGAACTGCGCGACGCCAGCGGCGGTCGCACACTACTCTTCGCACAGATGACGCAGGAGCACATCGCCTTCATGCTGTCGAAGATCCCGCTCGGCCGGTTCGGCGAGATCGCCGCGCTGGTGTGCTGACTGGCGAGCGAGGAATGCAGCTTCTCCACCGACGGCGTATTCGATAGCTCCGGCGGCCGCGCGACCTACTGAACAGGGACACAGGAATGGACAGCGAAACACTTGCCTTCACGCCGGCCGTGCGGCTCGCCGAGATGATCCGGCGGAAGCAGCTTTCGCCGGTCGAATTGATGACCGCCCTGCTGGCGCGGATCGAGGCGCTGAACCCGCGGGTGAATGCGTTCGCCCATCTGGCCGCCGACGTCGCGATGGATGCGGCCAGGCGCGCGGAAGCGGCGCAGATGAAGGGAGGGCGGATCGGTCGGCTGCACGGCATTCCGGTGACCATCAAGGACCTTGCGATCACCAAGGACATGCCGACGCAGATGGGAAGCAACATCTTCGCCGGCAATCAGCCGACCGAGGACACGCCCATCGTGCCGCGTCTGCGAGACGAAGGTGCGATCATTATCGGCAAGACCACCACGTCGGAGTTCGGCTGGACCGGCGTCAGCCACAGCCCGCTGACCGGCATCACGCACAATCCGTGGAAGCACGGCTACAACGCCGGTGCGTCATCGGCTGGCGCGGGTGCCGCGGCGGCGGCGGGGTTCGGGCCGCTGCACCAGGGCAGCGACGGCGCCGGCTCGATCCGTATGCCGTCGCACTTCTGCGGCGTGTTCGGTCTGAAGCCCACCTTCGGCCGTGTGCCGTACTATCCGGTGGGCAGCGGCGACTACACCTCGCACATGGGCCCGATGACGCGCACCGTGGCGGACAGCGCGCTGATGCTGGAGGTAATGGCGGGACCACATCCGCTCGACCACACGACATGCGAGGCGGGACCCGCGGGCTATCTCGGCCGGCTGCGTGACGGCGTTCGCGGCAAGCGCATCGCCTACAGCGCCGATCTCGGCGTTGCGCGCGTCGACCCCGACGTGGCGGCG
>JANWJK010000240.1 GCA_025452005.1 Acetobacteraceae bacterium
GCGCCGCCGGCCCATCGGCGCCGTCATCGTCGATATCTGCTGCGATCTCGGCATCGCGCCCGGCGACCTCGAACGAGGGTTCTGGGACGAAATCAACATCGCCATCATCATGTATGGCGGCAGCGGCGTCCGCTTCTTCAACGACCTGAGAAAGCGCTCGTCCGCCTTCCTCTTGGGCCACCTCTCCGATGGTGCGGACCCCGGATGGCCCGCGGCACAGACGCGATTGCCGGTGCCAGCCACCGGCCCGCCCTGAACGCCGAGCGTCCGCGGCCGATTGAACCCCGCTGGTCCGGCACGTTCTCATCAATCTCCGGAAGACACGGACGCCTTCCGGTGCGCATCTTCGGCGAACTTCGAATGCTTGATCTGGTACTTGGTCTCAAGGTCCAGGATCGTCCCGTCCTTCGTCCACTTCTTGACCATGCCGGATAGGTACGCGGCCCATTCCGGCTCGCCCTTTCGCACGGCGAGACCCCATGGCTGCACCTCCTGCGACTCGAGCGGCATGTCATAGCCGCTCCAGTTCGGCATCAGCAGGTTGCCCTCGATCGAGGTGTCGTCATACAGCAGCCCCACACAATGTCCCTGCTTCAACGCGGCCAGGGCTTCGGCAGTGCCGTTGTAGGCTATGACCTGAAGCTCAAAGTTCATCGTCGCTGCGTAGTTGTAGTATGCACCCTCGATGCCGCATACGCGCTTGCCCTTCAACTCGGCCCACGACTTCAGCTTCATCGCTTTCGGCACCATGACGTTGTAGCCGGCGGCGTAGTAGTGGGGCTTCACAATATCGACCGCCATCCTACGCATCATCGTGCCGTTCATCGTGGCGATGATCAGATCGACCTTGCCCTGCTCCAGGAATTCGACACGATTCGAAGCAGCCACAGGCACGAGTTCCAGCTTCACGCCCAGGCTCTTGGCCACGTCGGCGGCCAGCGTGGGTTCGATCCCTTCGATCTCGCCGGAAGGCGAACGGAATCCAAACGGCGGATAGTCCACCTTCACGCCGACGATCAGCGTGCCGCGCTGTTTGATCATCGCGAGGTCGTCGGCGTTCGCCCGCTGTTCGCCGAACAGAAACAAGCCCGCAGCGAACAGAATCGCCGCCAGCAGGCGCAGGAGATGACTGCGGACCCTCATGCTCGCCTCCTGGCAAGGCTTGCGACCGTGATAGCTGGGCACATTCATCACCTGACGCTATCAACTGTCAGGCGCCGGCGCCACGTCCGACGCAAGGCGCGCAGCGCACGGACGCCCTTGCGCCCGCCTGACGACCGCGGGATTGTAGCCGTCAAAACAAGCTGGGGGCCGCGTTCGTCAACCGGGATTCGGGGAGACCGATATGCATCGCAGGACGTTGTTCAAAGCCTCCGCCGCCGCCATCGCCAGCGCGCTCAGCGCGCCCGCCATCGCCCAGGGCAATGCCAAGGTGCTGCGTTGTGCGCCGGAGGCCAATCTCGCCAGCATCGATCCGATCTGGACCACGGCAACGGTCGCGATCAACCACGGCTACATGGTCTATGATACGCTGTTCGGCGTTGACCTGTCGCTGACGCCGCAGCCGCAGATGGCGGCAGGGCACACCGTATCGGATGACGGTCGGACCTGGACGATCACGCTGCGCGACGGACTGTTCTTCCACGACGGCGAGAAGGTCCGCTCGGCCGATTGCATCGCATCGATCGACCGATGGTCGAAGCGCTCGTCCTGGGGCCAGGCACTCGGCGCCGTCACTCAGGAAATGACGGTGAAAGACGACAAGACATTCACCATCCAGCTCAAGAAGCCGTTTGCCCTGACGACATATGCGCTCGGTGTCGCCGGTTGCTTCATCATGCCGGAACGGGTCGCGAAGACCGACCCGTTCAAACAGATCACCGAGACGGTCGGCTCGGGCCCGTTCAAATTCGTCAAGGAAGACTGGGTCGCAGGCGCGAAGGCCGCCTGGGTGAAGAACGACAAGTACATCCCGCGCGACGAACCCGCGGACTTCTTCGCCGGCGGCAAGCGGGTGTATGTCGATCGCGTCGAACACACTGTCATGCCCGACGGTGCCACAGCTGCCGCGGCGTTGCAGACCGGCGAAGTCGACTGGGTCCATGTGCCGCTGATCGACCTGGTGCCGATGCTGAAGAGGAGCGCCGGCGTGACCGTCGCGGTCTACGATCCGCTGGGTTGGCTCGGCGTTATCCGGCCGAACTTCCTGTATCCGCCGTTCGACAACCGCAAGCTGCTGCGCGCCATCCTGCCGGCGATCGACCAGCGCGAATTCCTCGCCGCCGTCATCGGCGAGCAATCCGATCTCGGCAAGCTGCCCGCCGGCTTTTTCACCGTAGGCAGCAAGATGGCGAACATGGCTGGCCTGGAGGCGCTGTCCGGTCCGCGTGACGTGGCGAAGGCGAAGCGGCTGGTCGCTGAGAGCGGCTACAAGGGTGAGCCGGTGCTGCTGATGTCGCCGACCGACCAGCCGGCGCTGGCGCAGGTTTGCCAGGTGACGCGCGACGTGTTCGAGAAGGTCGGAATAAAGGTCGATTATCAGGCGATGGACTGGTCAACCTTGGTCGCACGGCGCGCCTCACGCGAGTTGCCGGACAAGGGCGGCTGGAATGCATTCTGCACATCCTGGTCCGGATTGGCCGTTGCCGATCCAGGCGGTCACTTTCCGATCCGTGGCAATGGCAGCGGCGCATGGTTCGGCTGGCCGACCGATCAGAAGATGGAGGCGCTGCGCGACTCCTGGTTCGACGCGCCCGACCTGCCGACGCAGCAGAAGATCTGCGAGGACATGCAGACCTACGCCTTCGAGCAGGTTCCCTTCATTCCGATCGGACAGTGGTTCTATCCGACCGCTTTCCGCAACACCGTCACCGATATCGTCCGGTCGCCGAACATCCTGCACTGGAACCTGAAGAAGAGCTGACCCTCTGGGTAAGCTGGCGGAGCTCTGGGTCGTGACGACGCCCGTGCGTCGGAACGCCATCAAGTGATGCGATCGCCGCTCGCAGGATCGAACAGGCTGATCTTGCGGGTATCGACCGCGAATTGCGCCGTTTCGCTCAGACGGTGGCGGACATCCGGCGACACCCGGCCGAGCGCGCGTTCATCGCCAAGACGCAGGACAACGATCGTCTCTGCTCCGGTTGGCTCGACCATTTCGACCGAAGCAACGATCGTGGTGACCGCCCCGGGGAGGTCGCTGAAATGTCGTGTCGGTTCGGCGATACATTCAGGCCGGATGCCGAGCACAACGTCACGGCCGTTCCAGCCTTCGGCCTCGGGCGGAACAGGAAACCTGATCGCCGCCTCACCGTATCCGATGACGGCGACCGTTCTTCCGCGCGTCGCCTCCAGCCGAGCGGCGAGCGTGTTCATGGGCGGTGCCCCCATGAACCGAGCTACGAACAGATTGGCGGGGCGGTTGTACACCGTCTCCGGGTCGGCGAACTGCTGGACCACGCCTTGCCGCATGACCGCGATGCGAGTGGCGAGCGTCATCGCCTCGATCTGATCGTGGGTGACATAGACGATCGTCGAGCCCAGGCGCTGGTGCAGCAGCTTGATTTCGATCCGCATCTCGGCACGTAGCTGGGCATCGAGATTGGACAGCGGCTCGTCGAACAGGAACAGCAGCGGATCACGCACCAGGGCGCGCCCCATGGCGACGCGCTGGCGCTGGCCGCCGGACAGTTGGCCGGGCTTGCGGTCCAGCAAAGCCTCGATTTGCAGCAGCTTGGCAACGCGCCCCACCGCCTCGTCGCGCTGCACGCGCGGCACGTTTCGGCATTCCATGCCGAAGGTGATGTTCTGGCGCACCGTCATGGACGGATAAAGCGCGTAGGATTGGAAGACCATCGCGATATCGCGGTCCCTGGGCGCAATGTTATCCACGATGCGTCCACCGATCTCGATGTTGCCGGAGCTCTGCCGCTCGAGGCCGGCGATGATGTTGAGCAGCGTCGACTTGCCGCAACCTGACGGTCCGACCAGGACAGTGAAATCGCCCGAGTCCATCTCGAGATCGATGCCCTTCAGGACCTCGACTGAATGGAACCGCTTGTAAACATCGCGGATGGTGAGCGCCGCCATGCGTGCCTCCTATTTGACGGCGCCGGCGGTCAGACCGCGCACGAAATACCTGCCGCCGAACACGTAGACTAGCAAGGTGGGCAAAGCGGCAATCATCACCGCCGCACTCTGCACCCCGTACTGCGGAATGTCGGCCACCGCGGCAGTCAATGCGATGAGTGCGGCCGTGACGGGCTGCTGCTGGCCGGTGGTGAAGGTCACGCCATAGAGGAACTCATTCCAGATATGGGTGAACTGCCAGATCACGGTGACGATCAGGATCGGCGGTGACAGCGGCAGTACGATACGCCAGAAGATGCGGTAGAATCCGGCGCCATCGACGCGCGCGGCTCGGATCAGTTCTTGTGGGATCGCGACGTAGTAGTTGCGGCAGAACAGCGTCGTGAACGACAGACCCTGGATGGTATGGATCATCACCAGTCCGCTCAGCGTGTTGATGAGGCCAACGTCGCGCAGCACGATGGTCCAGGGCAGCAGGCGCATCTGCTGCGGTAGGAACAAGCCGAGCGTCACGATCCCGTAGATCCAGCGGTCACCGGGAAAGCGCCAGAGTGAGACGGCATAGCCGGCAACCGCACCGAGCAGAGTGGAGATGATGGTCGCCGGAATTGTCACCAGTGCCGAGTTCAGCATGTAGGGCCGGATGCCGGCGCAGGTTTGTGCGACACAGAAATCGGCCCAGGCAATGCCGTAGTTGCTCCAGGCCCAGCGCTGCGGCCAGCCGATCATCGAGGTCTGTGCGATCTCCTCGGAGGTGCGCAGCGAATTCAGTACGACGACGATGATCGGCACGAGATAGGCCGCTGCGATCAGCGAGACGATGAGATAGATCAGTATGCGGCCCGGCGCGAAACTCGTGTCACGCACGGGCGGCCTTCCTGCGCTGGGCATATTGCCATGCTGCATATGGCAGCAGCACGGCGAGCAATGTCAGCAGCATGAGAACCGCCGCCGCTGCACCGCGCGCTAGCAGCCCACGCTGGAACATGAAGTCGTAGACCACCAGGGCTGGCAACAGCGTGGCGATGCCAGGGCCGCCGCCGGTAAGCGCACGGACCAGGTCGAAGGTTGTGATGGCGAACTGCAACTGGATCACCACAACCGTCACCGTGATCGGCCAGAGTGTAGGAAGAATGACCCGCCGGTACAGCCGGATCGGTCCGGCACCGTCGATCTGCGCCGCCTTGACCAGGTCGGCATCGACCGAGCGGAGCCCGGCCAGAAACAGCGCCATGGCGAAACCCGAGGACTGCCAGACCGCAGCGATGACGATGGTCCAGATCGCCATGTCGCGGTCGATCAGCCAGTCGAATCGGAAGGCGGTCCAGCCAAGGCCGTTGACCAGCTTCTGGATGCCGAGGCCAGGATTGAGCAGCCAACTCCACACGGTACCGGTGACGACGAACGAGACGGCCATGGGATAGAGGAAGATCGACCGAAGCACGTTCTCGCCGCGGATGCGCTGGTCGAGCAGGATCGCGAGAACCAGGCCGATCAGCAGGCTCAGCAGCACGAAGCCGCTGCCGAACAGCAACAGGTTGTCGAAGGCGATCGTCCAGTTCCGCGTCGCCATCACCGAGGTGTAGTTGCGCAGGCCTACCCAGCCCGACACCGGCAGCAGCGTGGATGGGGTGAACGATACCCAGATCGTCCAGAGCGCGAACGACACGAGGTGCCCGGCTGACAGCAGCAGCGGCACCCAGATCGTCAGGTATTCCGGCAGGCGGCGCAGTGCGCTGAGCGTCCCCTGCCGGCTCAGTTGCACTGCCGCCGGCACGGCGTGGGTCAACGCGCGCCTTCTACCGCATCGCTGAGGCGGGCAATCGCCTGGTCCGGGGTAATCGACTTGTTCTTCACGTACTCGGTGATCACGTCGATCATCGCCGCCGTCAACCCGTTCTCCTGCGCCATGTTGTGCGCCAGGCTGAGCACGGCCTGGTTGGTGGCGACGGCCTCTTTCAGTGCCGCCGATGTACGGCGCTGGCCGTCCGACCAGCCGGCGCCGGACAAGTCGACATCTGTGCGCACCGGGATCGATCCGGTGATCTGCGAATACATGGTCTGGATTGCCGGATCCATCACCAGTTGGGCCATCAGCGTCTGGCCGGCCTGCAGATCGGGTTCCTTGCGCTGCCAGAAAATGAAGGCGTCGGCATTCAGCAGGAATACCGGCTTGCCGTTGTCGGAAGGACCCGGGGCGATGATGAAGTCGTCGAGCTTGAAGCCGGCGTTGAGCAGCACACCCTGCGCCCAGCCCCCCTGGATCATCAGGCCCATGTCGCCGGCTATGAAGCGTTGCAGGTTGGTCGAGTAGTGCTGTGCGGCCGTGTTGGGGTCCATCCAGTCGGCGATCTTGCGGACCTGGGCGAAGGCCGCCTTCATCTCGGGCCCCTTCAGGGCCTTCTCGTCGAGGTTCATAATGGCGGTGCGGTACACCGTGGGGCTGATGCCGGCGAGCGAAGCCTCGAACTTCTGCCCGTCATCCGGGCGAGTGCCGCCATTGGCGATGGGGTAGGTGACACCGCCTGCCTTCATCTTCTCGGCCAGCTCGTTGAATTCGGCCCAGGTGACAGGAATCTTGTCGGCCTTGGCCTTGTCCATCGCCCGCTTGGAGAGGAACAGCATGTTGGTGCTGTAGATCTGCAGCGGCAGCGAGATCCATTTCCCGGCTGGCTTGTGCAGCCGCGCGAGGTCCGGGGCGACCACCTTTGCGTAGCCGGCGGCCGCGACGAGGGCGTCCAGATTCACCGTGGCGGCGATGTTCGACCAGGCGGCAATCTCCGGTCCCTTGAGCTGCGAACAGGCCGGTGGGTCACCCGCCATGATCTGCGCACGCAGCTTGTTCATCATCTCGGTGGTGAAGCCGGGCACCGGCGAGTGCTGCCAGATACCGCCCTTCTCCTCGAACTTCTTGCCGAGGGCCGTGATAGCCGCGCCGTCGCTGCCCGACGACCATTGCGAGATCACCGTCAGGCGCGGCTTCACCGCCTGCGCCTGGGAGAGATCAGGGGCAGCGAGCAGGCCGGCGGCACCGGCAAGCATGCTGCGGCGGCTGATAGCGTTCATGGGTTGGTTTCCTCCGTTCCCGCGATGCGTTGCGCCTTATAACAAATCTCC
>JANWJK010000241.1 GCA_025452005.1 Acetobacteraceae bacterium
CAATATGGAGACGCCCGCCGCGATTGGCAACCGTTATGCCGTCAGGTGTAGCCTGCGTCGCCCAGGCAAGGAGAAGCGCCATGGAGTTCGGATATTTCGCCATGCCCTCCCATCCGCCCGAAAGGGGACTGAAGGCCGGTCACGACTGGGACCTGCAGACGCTGCGTTGGCTCGACGAGCTCGGTTACGCCGAGGCCTGGATCGGTGAGCACTACACCGCCCCGTGGGAGCCGCATCCTTCGCCCGACCTGCTGATCGCACAGGCGCTGCTGCAGACCAAGCGCATCCGCATCGGCCCCGGTGGTTTCCTGCTGCCCTACCATCATCCTGCCGAACTCGCCTGTCGCGTGGCGATGCTGGATCACCTGTCGGAGGGCCGGCTCAATTTCGGCGTCGCAGCGTCAGGGTTGCCGACCGACTGGGCGATGTTCCAGGTGGACGGCACGGCCGGCGTCAACCGCGAGATGACGCGCGAGGCGCTCGACATCATTCTCCGGATGTGGAGCGACGAACCGCAGTTCACCTATGAAGGCAAGTTCTGGCAGGTGGCGAAGCCCGAAACGATGTTCGGATTCCTGAAGCCGCACATCTACCCGCTGCAGAAGCCGCATCCGCCGATCGGCGTTGCCGGATTTTCCAAGCAGTCGGACACGCTGAAGCTGGCGGGCGAGAGAGGGTTCCTGCCGCTGAGCCTCAATCTCAACCCAGCCTATGTGGCGAGCCACTGGGAGGCGGTGGAGATCGGCGCGGCGCGCACCGGACGCACGCCGCACCGTGCCGACTGGCGGCTGGTGCGCGAGGTGTTCGTTGCCGATACGGACGAGGAGGCGTGGCGCCTGTCGGCGGGCGGCATGATGGGACGGATGATGCGGGAGTACTTCCTGCCACTGCTCGGCAATTTCGGCTTCCTCGAGTATCTCAAGCACGATCCGGATGTGGCCGATTCCGATGTGACGCCGGAGTACTGCGCGCAGCACAACTGGCTGATCGGCTCGCCGGCAACGGTGGCGGAGAAACTCGAGCGTATCTACCGCGAGGCGGGTGGCTTCGGCGGGTTGCTGGTGTTCGGCTTCGACTATGCCGACAATCCGCAGGCCTGGCACCATTCGCTTCGCCTGCTGGCCGAGGAGGTAGGGCCGCGCGTGGCGCACCTGAAGCCGAAATAGGAGGGCCGATGCCGGACGATGACCTCGCGGCGCTCTGGGAGGCGCATTGCCGGTGCGAGTTCGAGACCCGCGACGTCGATGCGACGATGGCGACGATGGTGGCTGCTCCCTATGTGAACCACATCCCCACCATGGCGGGTGGTGTCGGGCATGATCAGCTCAAGCGGTTCTACCGGTATCACTTCATAGGGGCGAACCCGCCCGACACGGAAATGATACCGGTCAGCCGCACAGTCGGCGCCGATCGCATCGTGGACGAGGTGATCTTCCGCTTCACCCATACCTCGGCCGTCGACTGGATGCTGCCTGGCATCGCGCCCACCGGCCGGACAGTGGAAGTGCCGCTGGTCGCTATCGTGCAGTTCCACGACGGGAAGGTGGCGCACGAACATATCTACTGGGACCAGGCGACGGTACTGGTGCAGATCGGCATGCTCGATCCCCGAAATCTGCCGGTGGGCGGGGTCGAGACGGCGCGCAAGGTGCTGGACCCGACGCTGCCCAGCAACACGCTGCTGCGCGAGGCCTGGCGGAGCAGCGAGGGCAGGCCCATCCGAGACTGCCGCCGACTGGACCGACGTTGCGCATCCTGTACAGCCACCGCATCCAGTCGCGCGACGGTCAGAGCGTGCATCTGGAGGAGATGGTTGCCGCCCTGCGCGCGGCAGGCCACGAGGTATTGGTCGTCGGGCCCGGTCTCTATCGGCAGGCTGAATTCGGCGGCGAAAGCCGGCTGGTGGCGCTGATCCGCGCGCATCTGCCGGCATCGGTCGGTGCGCTCGCCGAGATCGCCTACAACGTCCCCGCGTGGTGGCGTCTGCGGCAGGCCGCGCGCCGCTTCCGGCCGCACCTGATCTATGAGCGCTACAACCTCTTCTACCTGGCGGGGACCTGGCTTTCCCACTCGTCGCGCGTGCCGCTGTTCCTGGAGGTCAATGCTCCGCTTGCGGCGGAGCGCGCGCGGTTTGGCGGCCTTGGCCTCCCCGGGCTTGCGGCGCGCCTGGAAGCGTATGTCTGGCGCTCCGCCGACAAGGTGCTGGCGGTCACCGGGGTGCTGAAGCGCATGGTCGAGCAGGCGGGCGTGCCGGCCAATCGCATCGAGATCGTGCCCAACGGCATCGATCCCGCGGAATTCGCCGCCGCGCCGCGGCGCGCGCAGCACAGTGGCCGCGTTGTCCTCGGCTTCGTCGGCTTCGTACGCGACTGGCACGGACTTGACGGCGTCATCGCCGCCATGGCGACGGCACGCGACGCCGCACCGATGGACCTGGTGGTGGTAGGGGACGGCCCGGCTCGTGCGGCGCTCGAGCGTCAGGCCGCGGCATCGGGTCTGGCCGATCGCGTGCGCTTCACCGGCCTTCAGGGTCGCGAGGAGATTCCGGCCCTCGTCGCCGGCTTCGACGTCGCCTTGCAGCCGCGCGTGGTGGACTATGCCTCGCCGCTGAAGATCTTCGAATATATGGCCGCGGGACGCGCGATCGTCGCGCCGGACCAGGAGAACATCCGCGAGATCCTGTCCGACGGCGAAACCGCCCTGTTGTTCGATCCGTCCCGGCCGGAGGCGATGTGGCAGGCCATCCTGCGCCTGGCCGGCGATGCGGACCTGCGCCACCGGCTGGGAGCGGCCGCCGCCGCGGAGATCGCCCGTCGCGATCTCACCTGGTCGGGCAACGCGCGGCGCGTGGTCGGCTGGGCGCTTGGGTCGGTCGGCATTGTTGCAGTCGCCTCTTGACCGGCTGACCTCATCGGCCACATTGGCGCGGCATGCGCAACTTCTCCGAACTGTCCGAACGAGAGGTCCTCGCTCTGGCGATCGCCAATGAGGAGGAGGACGGCCGCATCTACGCCGACATCGCCGAGGGGTTACGCCAGGATTATCCAGCCAGCGCGAACGTGTTCACCGAGATGGCCGGAGAGGAAAGCGATCATCGCCGCCGGCTCATCGAGCTGTACCAGGAAAAGTTCGGCGAGCACATCCCGCTGATCCGCCGCCATGACATTCGCGGCTTCATCCAGCACAAGCCGGTGTGGCAGATCCAGCCGCTCCGCCTCGATTCCGTGCGCGAATTGGCCGAGAGCATGGAGACGGAGACCAAGCGCTTCTATCGTCGCGCGGCGTCGCGGTCGGAAGATGCCTCCATCCGCAAGCTGCTCGGCGACCTGGCCGAGGCCGAGGCGGTGCACGAGCAGCGTGCCGACCAGATCGTGGAGGAAAACCTGCCGGCCAACGTGCGGGCCGGCGAGGACGCGCATGCGCGGCGGATTTTCGTGCTGCGGGTGATACAGCCGGGGCTGGCCGGGCTGATGGACGGCTCGGTGTCCACGTTGGCGCCGGTGTTCGCTGCCGCCTTCGCCACCGGCCAGTCGTGGAACGCCTTCCTGGTCGGCATTGCCGCCTCGATCGGCGCCGGCATCTCCATGGCATTCGCCGAGGCGCTGTCGGACAACGGCAGCCTGACCGGGCGCGGCGCCCCAGTGATCCGCGGTGCGATCACCGGGCTGATGACCACGCTGGGCGGTATCGGCCACACGCTGCCCTTCCTCATACCGGACTTCTGGACTGCAACCACCCTTGCCATAGCCGTTGTGGTGGTTGAGCTGGCGGTGATCAGTTGGGTGCGGTGGAAGTACATGGATACGCCACCGTTCTCGGCGGCGGTCCAGGTAGGATTTGGTGGTGCCCTGGTATTCGCGGCAGGGTACCTGATCGGCAGCAGCTAGAGGGTTGCATGCGGCACACGATCGTGACGCAACCTGCCGGGACGCAGGGCCTGCGGCACGACTCCGCGACCATCGCCCTGCACTGGATCAGCGCTCTGCTTGTCGTCGTCCTCTGGACGATCGGCCAGACCGTGGACGTGTTTCCCAACGGACCTCTGCGGATCGACTATCGCTCGGTGCATATCATGCTGGGCGTGGCGTTGGCTGCGGTGCTGCTCGTCCGGCTTGGCTGGCGGCTGACGCGCCGCGAGACATTGCCGCCGCTTGGTCACGGTGTGCTGCGAGCGATCGCCCGCGCCACGCACTGGCTGCTCTATGTGCTGCTGGCCATCGCGGTGGGACTGGGAGCCGCCAATGTGTGGGTGCGCGGAGATTCGATCCTCAATCTGCTTCGCGTGCCGCCGTATGATCCTGGCAACCGCGCACTGATGCATCTGGTCGGTGACTGGCACGCGCTTGCCGCCAACACGCTGCTGATCGTGGCCGGTGTGCATGCCGCGGCCGCACTGTTCCATCACTACGTGCTGCGTGACGCCACGCTGCGACGGATGCTGCCGTGGGAATCGCGCCAGTCTCGCACATGACCGTCGGCATCACTCAGCCGCTCCGGCCTCCTCGGTCTCGTCCATCGGCTGCGCAGCCTTGCCCTTTCCACCGAGCCGGGTGCAATAGACCTCCACCCGGCGGAACAAGGATGGCGCGCATGACACGGCAGGTGATCTCATCCGGCGGTCCGCTCGAGCCGGTCTACGGCTACAGCCGCGCGGTGCGAGTCGGGGCACAGGTGCATGTCGCCGGAACCGTCGCGCGCGGCGAGGCGCTGGCGGGCGACGCTTATGCGCAGGCGCAGAACGCTCTCGCCACCATTCGCAGTGCGCTGGAGCAGGCTGGGGCACGCGTCGAGGACGTGGTGCGCACGGTCATCTAGGTGACCGACATCGGCGACGCCGACCTGGTCGGACGGGCACATCGCGAGGTGTTCGGCGACGTCCGCCCTGCCAGCACGATGGTCCAGGTGAGCGCCCTCGTCCGCCCGGAGATGAAGGTCGAGATCGAGGTCTACGCGATCATCGACGAGGCGTAGTAGCGGCGCTACTCCACCACGATCCGCGGTCCGCTGCTTCGCGCCACGCCGGCCCCCGATACCTTCTCCCACACCCGTGCCGCCACCGCCGCGAACGCTTTCGCCGCGTCGCTGTCCGGCGCTGCCGCGGCGATCGGTGTCCCGGCATCCGAGGCGGTACGGATATCCAGCAGCAGCGGAATCTCGCCCAGGAACTCCGTGCCCAGCCGCTGCGCCTCCAGCCGCGCACCGCCGTGGCCGAAGATGTGCGACGTGTGCCCGCACGCCGGGCAGGCGAAGGAACTCATGTTCTCGACCAGCCCCAGCACCGGCACGCGGGTGCGCTCGAACATCCGCACGCCACGTCGCGCGTCGATCAGCGCGATGTCCTGCGGCGTGGAGACGATCAACGCCCCGGTCAGCGCCACCCGCTGCGCCATGGTCAACTGCGCGTCGCCGGTGCCGGGCGGCATGTCGACCACCAGGATGTCGAGCGGTCCCCACTCCACCTGGCCCATCATCTGCTCCAGCGCGCCCATCACCATCGGGCCGCGCCAGATCATCGGCGTCTCTTCGTCGACCAGGAAGCCGATCGACATGCACGACATCCCCCAGGCCTGCAGCGGGATCATTTTTTCCGCCCGCACCTCCGGCTTGCGCGACAGGCCCAGCATGCGCGGCAGGCTCGGTCCGTAGATATCGGCGTCCAGCAGCCCGGTCCGGTGTCCCGCCCGCGCCAGCGACACGGCGATGTTCACCGCCACCGTGGACTTGCCGACGCCGCCCTTGCCCGAGGCCACGGCCACGATCGCCTTCACCTCCGGCAGCAGCAGCGGCGGCTTCTGACCATGACCGTGGCCGTGTCCGCCCGCCGGTGCGGCCGGCGCCGGCGGCTTGTGCGCGGTGAGCACTGCGGTCGCATTGGTGATGCCGGGCAGGCGCGACAGCAGCGTCTCGACCGATCGGCGGACCGGCTCCATCGCCTCGGCATGCGCCCGGTCGGTCAGCAGCGCCACCTGCACCAGGCTGCCGCGCAGCTCGATCCCCTCGACCAGGCCGGCGGTCACGATGTCCTTGCCGGAGGCGGGATCGGCGATCGCGCGGAGTGCCTCGCGCAGGCCGTCAGGCGTCGGTGCTGTCGTCATCTGCTTGCAAACCTCCTGCCGCCGGCCGATAAGCAGGCTGCCGTGCGCCGCCCGTGCGGGATATGGCGCGTGGCGCCCGATCCTCCAACGCCCGTTGCGGCCGAGACCACACAGGAACGTCCGCATGTCCTCGAACAATGGTGGCCAGAGCCCGTGGGGGTCGTCGGGCGGCAGCTCCGGAGGCGGCGGCGGGCAGCGGCCGCCGGGTGGCGGCGGACCGTGGGGCGGCGGCCCCGGGGGACCGTTCGGCGGACGCCCCGGCGGCGGACAAGGCCCGCTGCCCGACCTCGATGCGCTCATCGCCCGGCTTCAGGCCTATATCCGCTCGCTCCTCGGCAGCGGTCCGCGCGGGCGGTTCACCGGCGGCCGCGGCCTCGCGCTGATCGGCCTCGCCGTCGTCGCGCTGTGGCTCGCCAGCGGCATCTATCGCGTACAGCCGGACGAGCAGGGCGTGGTGCTGCGCTTCGGCGCGTTCGACCGGACGACGCTGCCGGGGCTCAACTATCACTTCCCCTGGCCGATCGAGCGTGTGCTGACGCCTGCGGTCACCCGGATCAACCGCATCGAGATCGGCTATCGCAGCAGCGGCAGCGCTCAGATCGACACCGGCAACCAGGGCGGACGCAACGTGCTGGAAGAGAGCCTGATGCTCACCGGCGATGAGAACATCATCGATATCGACTTCGCGGTGTTCTGGAAGGTCAACAATGCGGTCGCCTACCTGTTCAACACGCGCAACCCGCCGCTGATCGTCAAGGCGGTCGCGGAAAGCTCCATGCGCGAGGTGATCGGGCGCACCCCGATCCAGCCCGCGCTGACCGAGCTACGCGCGCAGATCGAGAACGACGTGCTGCACCAGACGCAGCAGATTCTCGACAACTACAAATCGGGCGTCGAGATCACCCAGGTGCAGTTGCAGAAGGTCGATCCGCCGGCCGAGGTGGTGGAAAGCTTCGTGGATGTGCAGCGCGCCAACACCGACGCCGAACGTCTGCGCAACGAGGCGGAGGCCTACCGCAACGACATCGTGCCGCGCGCCCGCGGCGACGCGGCGCGCATCGTCGCGGAAGGGCAGGGGGCGCGGCTGGCGTCGATCGCCCAGGCAACCGGGCAGACCCAGCGCTTCCTGTCGGTGCTGGCGGCATATCAGACGGCCAAGGACGTGACGCTGCGGCGCATGTACCTCGAGACGATGCAGGACATCATGACCCACTCGCAAACGCTTGTGGTGGACGACAGGCTGAAAGGGCTGGTGCCGTTCCTGCCGCTCAATCTGCCCGCGCCGACGGCGGCGCCGCCGCGACCAACGACGCCGGGAGGTCCATCGACCGCCGCATCCCCCGGACCATCGCAGGCGGCGCCGCGATGAGCCGCATCACGATCGCCGTCATCGCCTTCCTGGTGGTGCTGTTCGTGCTGGTGGACTCGTCACTGTTCACCGTCGATCAGACCGAGCAGGTGCTGATCACCCAGTTCGGCAATCCGGTCCGGGTGATCGCGCAGCCCGGACTGCATACCAAGAGCCCGTTCATCCAGACGGTGATCACCTTCGACAAGCGGCTGCTCAATCTGGAGCTGCCGGGTGAGCAGGTCATCCTTGGCGACCAGCGCCGGCTGGTGGTGGACAGCTTCACCCTGTTCCGCATCGTCGACCCGCTGCTGTACTACCAGTCGGTCGGTCCGGTGGAGGACGGCATCCGCGGCCGGCTGAATTCGATCGTATCGGCGTCGCTGCGCCGGGTGCTGGCCAACAACAAGCTGCTCGACGTGCTGTCGGCCAGGCGCGACCAGATCATGGCGACGATCCGCGACCAGGTGAACGTCGAGATGAGGGGCTTCGGCGTGGCGATCGAGGACGTGCGGATCCGCCGCGCCGACCTGCCGGACGAGAACACCAAGGCGGTGCTTTCGCGCATGCAATCCGAGCGCCAGCGTGTGGCGGCGCAGGCACGGGCCGAGGGCGCCGAGGCATCGGCCCGCATCCGCGCCGATGCCGAACGCGATCGGACCGTACTGCTTGCCGATGCACGTGCCACCGCGGACCGGTTGCGCGGCGAGGGCGAGGCGGAGGCGACTCGCACATTTGCCAAGGCCTATCAACAGGATGCCGGATTCTACTCGATCTGGCGCACGTTGCAGGCCTACCGTGACGCATTCGACACCGGCAATTCGCGTCTGGTACTTACCCCGGACAACGATTTCCTGCGCTATCTTCAATCTCTGCCGGTGCCGGCAGGGGAATAGTCCAGTTGCCAGCCGCCGCGCGTCGGACCATATGCGGCCAATCCTCCAGAGAAAGACCGACCATGCGCCTGTCAAGTCGCCCATCAGCCCGCGCCGCCACGCTCGCCATTGCCGTGGCGTTCGCCATGCCGCTCGCCATCGCAGCGCCGGTCGAACCGGCCTTTGCCAGGGCGGCACCCGACAGCTTCGCGGACCTGGCGGCAAAGCTGCTGCCGGCGGTGGTCAACATCTCGTCCACCCAGGCGGTGCAGGCCCGCGCCGGTGCGCCCGGCGGTCCCGGGGCTGGCCCTGAGATTCCACTGTTCCCGCCCGGCTCGCCGTTCGAGCAGTTCTTCAAGGACTTCCTCAACCGCAACCGGCCCGGCGCGCCCGGCGGGCACGGCGACACGCCGCCGATGCCGGACCGGCGCATGCAGAGCCTGGGCTCCGGCTTCATCATCGATGCGTCCGGGCTGGTGGTGACCAACAACCACGTCATCGACGGCGCCGATGAGATCAACGTCACCTTGCAGGACAATACGTCGCTGAAGGCCAAGGTGGTCGGGCGCGACGAAACCGGCGACATCGCCCTGCTCCAGGTGAAGACCGACAAGCCGCTGCCGGCGGTCCAGTTCGGCGATTCCGACGCCGAGCGGGTGGGTGACTGGGTGCTGGCGATCGGCAACCCGTTCGGCCTGGGCGGCACGGTGACGGCCGGCATCGTCTCGGCGCGTGGGCGCGACATCCGCCAGGGGCCATACGACGACTTCATCCAGACCGACGCGGCGATCAACCGCGGCAACTCCGGCGGTCCGCTGTTCAACATGGACGGCCAGGTGGTGGGCATGAACACCGCGATCTATTCGCCCTCCGGCGGGTCGATCGGCATCGGCTTCTCGATCCCCGCCAACATGGTCAAGGCGGTGGTCGCGCAGTTGAAGGACTTCGGCCACCCACGCCGCGGCTGGCTCGGCGTGCGCATCCAGCAGGTGACGCCCGATATCGCCGAAAGCCTCGGGCTGAAGGAATCGTCGGGCGCGATGGTGGCCGGCGTGAACGACGGCGGCCCGGCCGACAAGGCGAAGATCCGCAACGGCGACATCATCCTGAAGTTCAACAACCAGGACGTGAAGGAGATGCGCACGCTGCCGCGCATCGTCGCCGACTCGGAAGTGGGCAAGTCGGTGCCCGTG
>JANWJK010000242.1 GCA_025452005.1 Acetobacteraceae bacterium
CAGGCCAGACGCGGTCCTTCTCCTGCTCGGGCTCGGGGTGGAAGAGCTCGTCCCTCTGGAGCTGCTGCACCTAGTACTTGTTGTCAGGCCGCACCGTGATGCCCGGCGTCTTCATATCGACCAGCAGGAACGAGATGCCCTCCTGCCGCTTCGCCGCGTTCGGGTTGGTGCGCACCAGGACGAAGCACCAGTCGGCGTGATGCGCGGTGGAGGTCCAGATCTTCTGCCCGTTCACCACGTAATCATCGCCGTCGCGCTTCGCCGCGGTCTTCAGCGAGGCGAGGTCCGATCCCGCGCCCGGCTCGGAGAAGCCCTGGCACCACCAGTCGTCGAGGTTGGCGGCGCGCGGGAGGAAGCGCTGCTTCTGTTCCTCGGTGCCGAACTGGATCAGCACCGGCCCGATCATGGTGATGTTGAAGCTGGACAGCTCCGGCGCCGGCGCGACCTGGTTCTCCTCGAGGAAGATCATCCGCTGGATCGCCGACCAGCCCGGTCCGCCCCACGCCGTCGGCCAGGAGATCGCCGCCCAGCCGCGCTTGTTGAGGATACGCTGCCACGCCACGGTGTCTTCCTTGCGCGCGCCGTAGCCCAGGCGCATGCGCTCGCGAATGTCGGCCGGCAGGTTGTCGCGGATGAAGGTGCGCACCTCGTCGCGGAACGTGGTTTCCTCCGGGGTGAAGCGCAGGTCCATGGGAGGGTCCTTCCTACTGATCGGTAGCGCGACTGTAGGCGGCGCTATGGCACGCGCGCAATCGCCTGGGGGTTTCGGGCGCCGTGCCGGGATGATATCGATCCAGGGGCAATGAGCGCGACACAGCCTTCCGCACAGTCATATGTCCAGCTCGCCGAACGCCGGACCCGGGCAGGCGACACCAAGGGCGCGATCGACGCGTTGGAAATGGCCGTGCGGCTGCAACCCAACCATCCCGCCGCGCACTACAACCTCGCACTCGCCTGCCTGACTGCCGGTCTGGCGGAGCGTGCGGCGGCCGGCTTCCGTCGCGCGATCGCGCTCAAGCCGGACTTCGCGCACGCCTTCAGCGGCATGGGCTTTGCCCTGGAACAGCTCGGCAAAGGCTGGGACGCCATCGCCGCATTCCGTCGCGCCACCACGCTGGCGCCGAAGCTGGCGGATGCTAACGAACATCTGGCGCAACTGCTGCAGGCGCGCGGCATGCGCGAGGAAGCGGCGCAGGCCTACAAGCGCGCCGCCTCCGCCGCACCGCGCGAGACGTCGGGCCGGCTCAATCAGGCCCGCGCGCTGATGGCCGAGGAGCGCAACGACGAGGCCGAGACCTGTCTGCGGCGCGCCCTCGCGTTGGACCCCAAGAGCGCCACGGCGAACTGGCAACTCGGCAACCTGCTGGACAAAATCGGCCGCTTCGACGAGGCGCAGGCACTGCACCGGCGGGCGATCCAGCTCGATCCGGCCCTGATCCCCGCCTACCACAACCTGTTCAAGAGCGTGAAGGCGACGGAAGCCGACCGCCCGATGCTGGAGCAGATGCGGCAACTGACGGAGCGCGGCGGCGGCGTCACCACCGAGCAGCGCATGCAACTGCTGTTCGCCGTCGCGAAAGGGCTTCAGGACCTGGCGGAGTACGGCCCCGCCATACACATCTTCGACGAGGCCAACCGGCTTCGCCGGCAACTGAACCCGTTCGACCGCGACGATATGGCGCGCGCGTTCGATTGGATGATCGAGACGTTCACACCGGACTTCCTCGCGCGTCACGCCGGGATCGGCGCGGCGGACGATCGGCCGATCCTGATCCTGGGAATGCCGCGCTCAGGCACCACCCTGGTCGAACAGATCGTCTCGAGTCACAGCCTGGTCGCCGCCGGCGGCGAGCTGGTCTTCTGGGCCGCCGAAGCGGCACCGCTCGCGACGCCCGCGATAACGGAACGGCTGACCGCCGAGGCCGGCAGGATTGCCGGCGCGTATCGCGTGCTGCTCGACCGGATCGCGCCCGGCGCGCAGTACGTCACCGACAAGAACCCCTACAATTACGTCTGGATTGGCCTGATCCACCTGATATTCCCAAGGGCCCGCATCATCCATTGCCGGCGGCACCCGCTGGATACCTGCATCTCGATCTACACCACGCTGTTCGGCGCACAGACGGACTTCGCCGGCGATCGCAGCGACCTCGTGTTCTACTACCGGCAATATCTCCGGCTCATGGCCCATTGGCGCGCGGTGCTGCCGGCCGGCACCATTCTCGACCTGCAATACGAGGACCTGATCGCCGATCCCGAACCCGCCAGCCGCGCGCTGATCGCGTTCTGCGGCCTCGACTGGGATCCCGCCTGCCTGCACCCCGAGGCCAACCGGCGCACGGTGCACACAGCGAGCATCTGGCAGGCGCGCCAGCCGATCTACCGCAGCTCGGTGGAGCGCTGGCGCCGCTACGAGCCCTGGCTCGGCGAATTGCGGGAGCTGCTCCCCGACCCCGCCTGATCAGTCCGCCGGTTCCAGCAGTTCGCGCAGTTCGCCGAGCCACGGCTCATACCTCCGCCAGCGCTCCACCGAACTGCGATACACCGGCTGGCGCGCCTGCCATTTGCTGGCGGTCTTTACGACGCGCTGGTTGTGTTCCGGGCGGAGGCAGGCATCGTCCCAAGGCAGGCCACAGAACGCGATCAACCTTCGGGTTATCGCCTCTGAATCGGCAATCAGCTCCTCGTAGCGCAGCTCGAGCAGCCGGTCGGGTGGCAGCACGCGCCGCCAATGCGCCATCACCCTCTCGTATTCGCGGTAATAGAATACAAGGTCCTTGCCACCCGTCGGAAAATCGATCAGCGGCGAGAAGTGCGTCTGGTGGATCGACAGGGCGGTGTCGATCGGCCGGCGTTGGCAGTGAATGATCGTGGCCCGCGGGAACACCAGATGGATCAGCCCCGCCCAGACGAAGTTGAATGGCATCTTGTCGGTGATGCGGGTCACGTCCGCGGGCGCGCGCGCCCTGATCCAGCGGAGATAGTCCTCCGCCGCGGTCTTAATGAACGCAGATTCCGTGCCGAGAGCGCCCGCCGCCTCGAACATCGCTCCGCGGCGGTTCCAGAAGTGCATCTCGCCGCCGGCGGCCACATCCGGATGGCACGACACGATCTGCTCCACCAGAGTGGTCCCCGAACGCGGCATCCCGACGATCAGCACCGGGGTCGCATCGCCCGATCCGTACCGCGGTAGCTGCGCGAACAGCTCCGGCGTGAAGCGAGCGATCTGCGCGCTGACACGAGCGGCGAACCGGGTCCTGTCGAATGACAGGACGCGCGCACGCACCGTGTCAGCCTGATCGTACTGCCGTATGGCGGTGGCATGATCCGCCAGATCGTCGTAAGCCTTGCCGATCGCGAGGTGAATCCTGACGCGCTGGGTATCTTTGAGATTCGGCTGCGCTAACGCCTGTTCCATCCGCGCGATCGTAGGACGATCCGCATCCGAGAGCGTGCGGCAACGGGCAAAGTCGTACCAGCTTCCGCTGAAGCCTGAATTCAGAGAAATGGCGCGCTCATAGCAGCCGGCCGCCTCGTCGAAGCGGCCGGCATCGGCGAGTACGGTTCCCAGCATGTCCTGCGCCAGCGCATTCTTTGGATCGAGAGCGAGGCATTGCCGCAACACCTTCTCGGCCTCACTGTCGCGTTCCTCGGCAAGCAGCGCACGTGCCTCGGCGACCCGCCCCAGGCTGCTCTTGGCCTCCGCCGCAGCCGCCAGCCGGAAGTGGCGGACAGCGTCCGTGCGATGACCATGCCCTTCGAGCAGGCAGGCGAGCCGAAACTGCGCATCGGCCAACGAGGGAAGCAGCGCGACCGCCTGACGATACGCGTCAACGGACGCTGCCTGATCCTCCAGCAGTTCGAGTGCGACGCCAAGCCGCCACCAGGCGTGGGCGAAGTCGGGCTTGCACGCCACTGCCGCACGTAGGGCCGCAGCCGCTTCCGGGACACGATCGCACAGCAGGCAGGTGTGTCCAAGATCGTGCTGGATCACCGCATTGCCGGGCTGCATGCGCGAGGCCTGCCACATTGGCTCGAGGGAAGCGGCGAGTCTTCCAGCCTGACGCAGTTGCGCGGCCTGAGCCAGCAATGCGGCCAGTCTCGCGTCGGGCGTGGCATGCCGGGCCGCGGATGGCGCTGAAACGTTCGCTGCCTTCGCAGGTGCCACACCGCAACAGTGCTTGTACTTGCGGCCGCTGCCGCAGGAGCACGGATCGTTCCGGCCACGGGTCGATCGTGCCGCGCCTGCCGGCATCGTGATGCGGGTCGCCATCAATGGAGTCGATCAGTCGTAGTGCTTGCGCGCCTGGGACCGCGACTCGGCGTTCGCCGTCCAGTAGCGGTTCAGGCTCACCGCCTGGAACGATGCGAACCGGTGCAGCCCTTCCAGATAGGCGATCTCGGCCGGCGTCAGGTCCGGGTGCCAAAAGTCGATGATCAGCACGATGCGCGGCTCGTCGGTGTGGTTCCACGCCTCGTGCTCCAGCGAATCGTCGAACACGATGCAGCTTCCTTCCTGCCACTTGCGCGTCTCGCTGCCGACCCTCAGGCCGCAGTCGCCCTCCGGGATGCGGATGCCGAGATGGCAGCGCAGCCGCTGGTTGGTCGGCCCGAGATGCGGGCGGATGTGGGTGCCCGGACTGAGCTTCGACACGTATAGCAGCCCGGCCTGGGTCCGCACCGTGTTGTTGGCCTCGATGATGCGGGTGATGGTCGGGCAGCGTTCGCAGTTCTCCTCGTTCTTGCGGCTCCGCTCGTAGAACAGGAACACGTCCCAGGCGCCGCGCTCCATCAGGTTTTCGGCCTCCGCCTGGAACTCGGTGGCCGCGAGGGCCTCGATCTCGGCCTTGATCGCGGCGTAGTTGCGTTCCAGCGCCAGCGCGCCAGGCAGGCGCGCGACGTCGTGGTATGGCGCCGAGGCCAGGCCCGGATAGACTCCCATCCTTGCATTGGCCTGATTGGTCAGGAAGGTGCCGATGTAGCGGTTGAGCCGCTGCATGCCGGCCTGCGCCTTCGCCGGCTGGCGCTGCCCGAAGCGGCCAAGCGCCTGCGACAACTGATCCGTCAGGGCCGGATCGAACCCGACCGCGTTGCGGCAATGCACGAACGCCTCCTCGTCGCGGCCCGATGCCTCGAGCGCGGCGGCCAGCGCGAGTTCGAGTTGCGGGTCGTCCGGCGATTGGGCCAGTGCCGCCTCGTAGCTGGCGATCGCTTCCGGCACGCGGCCGAGCGCGTGCAGCGCCTGTCCGCGGTGGTGCAGGGCATCGCCATAGTCGGGGATCAGCGCGAGCGCCGTGTCCTGGCACGCCAGCGCCTGCCCGTAGACGCCGAGGCGCTCGAGGGCGACGCCCAGATGGTGATGCGCCTCGGCCGCGCCGGCATCCCGCTCGATCGCCTGCTGGAGCAGCGTCACGCTGTCCTCCGGCCGGTCCTGTTGCAGTCGCAACAATCCCAGGTAGCACAACGCGCCGGCATGGCCGGGATCCAGCGACAATGCGGCCTGGTACAGCCGCTCCGCCTCGTCTAGCCGGTTCTCGCCGTGCAGTGCCATGGCCTGCTCAAACGCCGCGTCGGCCGAGGTCGGCGTCACGGCGGATGTCGGGTCGCCGATGTTGTCCATGATGCATCCTATCCGAGAACGTTGCCCCGCCGGCACCGTATTACCGGAGCACGTCCTTTGACAGCAATTCGCACGGTGCGGCGCGCGCGACGCGCCATGGCGCGAGGGGTCTCGGGTCCGGTGATCGGGACGATGGCGAGTCGGAATTTTTTACAAGTGCGTCAATTTTGCGTGGTCACATTGCAGGAAAGACAGCGTTTTCAATATCGTAGGTAGTTGGCACGCCGATTGCTTCATACCCGTTGGCGACGAAATCGGACGCGCCGACTGGAAAGGAGTTCAAATGAGAAAGCTACTGTTTACGGGGGTAGCAGCGGCGGCGTTGATTGCCGGCGGCTTGGCGATCCCCGCCGGCCCGGCGAATGCTGCGCTTTGCCCGGCGACGCCCTCGAACACCGGGAACACCCCGACGAACTGCAACGAGATCATCACGATCAACGCCAACGGTTCGATCACGACCACCATTCCGGCGGGCGCGTCGACCAACTATGACGGCGTCGAGGACAACGTCATTGGCGTGGTCAACAACTCCAGTGGCACCATCAGCTCGCTTCACCTGATCGGCGGCCTGGGCAGCAACATCTTCGGGTTCGATGGCGACGGCATCTGCCCATACAGCGGAGCGTGCACCACCAACGCCAACGACGGCGCGAGCGGTGGCTACGGCGGCCCAGTTGGGTTCTTCTCCAACCTGGTCGGCACCTCCACCGGCGACGTGAATTTCGCGCCTGGTATCGCGCCTGGTGGCTCGACTTACTTCTCGCTTGAGGAGCCGGCCAGCCTGAACACCACCGTCGTCCCGACGCCGGAGCCGGCCACGGTCGCGCTGCTCGGCGCTGGCCTGGTTGGGTTCGGCCTGCTGCGTCGCCGCCGCAAGAACTGACTCCTTTCCCCGGGCGGTACAGCCGACCGGAGATCCGACTAAACCGGAAGCCCGTCCCACGAAAGTGGGGCGGGTTTTCTTTTGCGCCGGCCCGCCGCGCTTCACTTCATTTGGCCGTCCAGGGATCGACCAGCCCGAGGCCGCAACCGGAAAACCCTCCGATGTCGCGCGTGGCGACGCTCGCGCCTGCCGCCAGTGCAGTGGCCGCGATCAGCGCATCGAATCCCTCGATCGGCGTGCCGGCCAACCGCCGCGCGAGCACAACCCCGGGATAGCGAAGCGTGGCGGCGGTCCCGAACGGCAGTATGCGTCCGGCGAACTCCTCTGCGAAAATAGCCTCGGCGGCTGAGGCAAGGAGGCTGCGGCGGCGTCCTTCCGGCAGAGCGGCGATGCCATAAAGGATTTCCGCCTGGTTGATGGTCGTTGTGTAGAGCAGTGCGCGCGGCCGAGCCGCCACCCACCCCAGCACGCCGGTGTGCGGCTCCGGGCGCATCAGTTCGGCTATGACGTTGGTGTCGAGGACGATCACCGATCGAAGCTGGGCGGGTCGCCGATCGGCACCGGCGGATGGGGCTCCAGGTCGACGCCGCCCAATGGCGCGAAGCGCCGCCGGATCGCTTCGGCGAGATTGGGAGCTGTGCGCTCCTCGTCCAGCGCGAGAGCCTGGTTGACGATCGATCTCAGCTCCGCCTCCATAGACTGACCGTGGCGTGCCGCGCGTATGCGGAGCCGCTCCTTAACAGCCGTGTCGACATTCCGGATGGTCAGCGTGGCCATGACTCCCTCCGCCGGTCATGTAAGCAATGACGGCACTGACTGCAATCAGGCCTCTATACACGTTCCCCGCGAAGAGCGGTGGAGATCGGCACGCGACGATTGCCGGAAGGGGGAGTGGCTTTGGGCTTTGCTTTGTCTCTGTTCTCCCCCTCCCCTCGCGGGAGGGGGCTAGGGGGAGGGGGCCTCGCTGGCCCGGTCCCGGCCGCCCGCGTGATCCCGCAGCGCCGCGGCAACGCTCGCGACGACGCCGTCCCAGTCGCCGGGGGCGGTCTGCCGGAACAGCCGCGCCGTCGGATACCATGGGCTGTCCTCGCGCCGGCGCAGCCAGCGCCAGCAGGCATTGAAGTGCAGCGGCACCCAGACCGGCCTGCCCAGCCCCCCGGCGAGATGCGCCACCGACGTGCAGACGCTGATCACGAGGTCCAGGTTGGCGACCAATGCCGCGGTGTCGGCGAAGTCGTACAGTTCGTCGGTGAAGTCGTGCAGCGGGAGAGGTGCGCCGGCCTCGGCCGCGGCGTCACCCTTCTGTAGCGACACCAGGCTGACCCCCGGTATCGCGGCGAGCGGCACCAACGCCTCGGGCGGCACGGAGCGCAGTCGGTTCTGCGCCATGTCCGGCGACCCGGCCCAGGCCAGGCCGACACGCATGCCCGGTATCGCCGCCAGACGCTGCCGCCATGCCGCCACCTCCGCGGGGTCGGCGGTCAGGTAGCCTGGCGTCACCGGAATGGTCGGCAGCGTCGTGCCGAGCGCCAGC
Source organism: Acetobacteraceae bacterium (assembly GCA_025452005.1). Taxonomy (GTDB): domain Bacteria; phylum Pseudomonadota; class Alphaproteobacteria; order Acetobacterales; family Acetobacteraceae; genus JAMXLO01. The sequence goes on from JANWJK010000242.1 coordinate 8,038, forward strand.
GGCAGGCTCATCAACGGACAGTGCAGGTCGAACGGCGGCAATGGCTCGCCGCGGGCGACGATCCGGGCCACACCGGCAAGGCCCGCGAGCGGCCGCGTGAGCGGAGCCGGCACCTCCAGCACGACCGTGGCCCCGCGCGCCGCCACCGCCGCCGCGTAGCGGCAGAACTGCAACGTGTCCCCCATTCCCTGCTCGGCGTGCAGCAGGATGGTCCTGCCGGCGAGCGGCTCGCCGCCGAGCCAGAGCGGCTGGTCGAAGCCACGCAACCCCGGCTGGAACTGCGGCATCCGCCAGCGCCACTCGTACTCGCGCCAGCCGCCTTGCAGGTCACCCGACTGGAGCAGACACAGGCTCCTGCTGAAATGGGTCGGCGCATGGTCGGGCCGCAGCGCGAGGCTGGCCGCATAGTCGGCGAGCGCCGCGTCGTGGCGATCGAGCGCCTGGCGCACCATGCCGCGATTCTTGAGCGCGTCGGCGTGGTCGGGCCGGAGCGCGATGGCCTGGTCATAGCTGGCCAGTGCCGCCGCGTGCCGCTCCAGCGCTTGTAGTGCAACGCCGCGGTTGTAGAACGCCTCGTCATACTCCGGGTCCAGCGCAATCGCCTGGTCGTAGTTGGCAATCGCCTCCTCGCAGCGATCGAGCGCCGCCAGAACGACGCCTAGATTGTTGTATGCCTCGACGTAGTCCGGCTGGAGCGCGATCGCCTGCCGGTAGCTTGCCGCGGCCGCCTCGTGCCGACCCAGCGACTGCAACGCGATGCCGCGATTGTACAGCGCCTCGTCGTAGTCGGGCCGCAGTCCGATCGCTGTGTCGTAGCAGGCCAGCGCCTCCTCGCAGTGACCCAGGCGCACCAGTGCCGAGCCCAGGTTGTTGTGCGCCTCGGAGAGGTCCGGATGCGAAGCGACCACCTGCCGCGCGGTCGCCAGCGCTTCGTCGTTGCGTTCCGCCTGGCCGAGGACGGCGCTCAGGTTGATGCGATACCTAGCCTCCCGCGGCGCGGCGGCAACCGCCTCGCCGATCAGGCGCACCGCCTCGGCGGCGTCACCGCGCTGCAGGGCGATGAGGCCGAGCAGTTGCAGGGCCTCGCCGTGGCGCGGCGAGTCCTGCAACGTGCGCCGGCAGATCGCCGCCGCCTCGTCCAGCCGGCCCTGCTCGCACAGTGCGGCGACCTGATCGAGCGGGGGAGGTAGGTCGACGTTCATTGGCCCGGTAATCTCGCAAGCCGGGCCATGGCTCGCAAGTACTTGATGTTGGCCGGGGTTCCGCTTAGACGGGGACGTCGACGCTAACCACTCGTGCGCTGGCCTCCCGAAGACCGTATGTGGATGCACCCCCGGCAGAGCCGACCATGACAGTTGCCGGTGCGACCGGACGCAACGACCCGTGCCCATGCGGCAGCGGGCGCAAGTACAAGCAATGCTGCGGCCGGCAACGGTCCGCGAGCCCCCAGATCACCCCGGCGTCTGCCGCCGCGTCGGCGCAGCGGGCGCGTTCGGCGCAGGCCCATCTCCAACAGGCCGTACAGCACGAGGCGGCCGGCCGCCTCGGGGACGCGGTCGCCGCGCATCGGGCCGCCGTCCACCTGACCCCGGAAAATCCGGTCGCGCATTTCAACCTGGGCGTCACCTGCCTCAAGGCCAACCTGCTGCCCGAGGCGGCCGCCAGCCTGCGCCACGCGCTCGACCTCCAGCCTGATTTCGGGCGGGCCCAGTTCAGCTTGGGCATGGCGCTGCAACGGCAGGGCCACGACGCGCCGGCCGAGCAGGCGTACCGCGCCGCCATCGCGCTCGGGGCACGGCGCGTCGAGGCCTATGCGCGGCTTGGCGACCTGCTGGAGGCTCGCGGCGAAGTGGCCGAGGCGGCCGCGTGCTTTCGCCGCGCGGCAGCCGACGATTCGGTCATGGGCCGGCTGAACCAGGCGAAGGCGCTGATCGCCGGGAACGATCGCGAGGCGGCCGTCGTGCTGCTGCGACGGACCGTCGCGCGCGCTCCCGACAACAGCGACGCACACTGGACGCTGGGCGCCGTGTTGATCTCGCTCGGCCGCTTCGACGAGGCGGTGCCGCACCTGGACCGCGCCATGGCATTGGCGCCGACGTCCGTTGGTCCGTTCTCCTCGCGCGCGCTCGCCGGGCGGCTGACCGAGGCGGACCGGCCGGCGGTCGCTCGCATGGTCGCGCTGTTCGACACCGGATCGCTGGGCGATGCCGCGCGTATCAGGCTGGGCTTCGCCCTCGGCAAGGCATTCGACGACCTGGGCGACTACGCGACGGCCATTCGCTATTTCGATGCGGCCAATGCGATCGAGAAGCGGCTGACGACATTCGACCGGGACCGGCTGACGGCGTGGGTGGACCGGCTCATCGAGCACTGCACGCCCGACTGGTTCGCCTTGCATGCCGGGCTGGGTGTGCCGGACGAGACGCCCGTCTTCATCGTGGGCATGCCGCGGTCCGGTACAACGCTGATCGAGCAGGTCGTTTCCAGCCATCCGACGGTGGGCGGCGGCGACGAGCTGGATTTTTGGCTGCGGCGCGGGCCGGCGTGGGAGAGCAGCGGGACGGAGGGCCTGACCCCGGGCGCGATCGGGCGTCTCGCCGAGGACTACCTGGCTGTGCTGCGAGGGATTGCGCCGGACTCGCTGCGCGTCACCGACAAGCTGCCGCTCAACCTCATGTGGCTCGGCCTGATCCACCTGGTGTTTCCCCGGGCACGCATCATCCACTGCCGCCGCCATCCCGTGGATACCTGCCTGTCGCTCTACTTCACGCAATTCCTCCAGCGGACGGATTTTGCCCATGACCGCGGCGACCTTGTGTTCCGCTATCGGGAATACGAACGGCTGATGCGGCATTGGCGCGACACGCTGCCGGCGGAGCGTTTCCTGGAGGTCGACTACGCGGCGGTGGTTGCCGATCCCGAGGCCAGCGCGCGGCGGCTGATCGAGTTCTGCGGCCTGGACTGGGACGACGCCTGCCTGCGTCCGGAGGACAACCAGCGCGTGGTGAAGACCGCCAGCATGTGGCAGGCGCGCCAACCGGTGTACCGCACATCGGTCGAGCGTTGGCGCAACTACGAGCCGTGGCTGGGCGAGTTGCGTTCGTTGCTCCCCGAGCCGAGCTGACCGGTCAGGCCTCGATCGTCATCGTCCGCGGCGCCTCGCCGCGCTGGTGAAGCTCCCATATGAGCCGGTAGGCGGTCTCGATCTCCCGTCGCGTGCGGTCGATGTCGAACAGCGGTGCGGTTGCGCGCACCGCCTCCAGGTGGTGCCGCATCGCCGCCAGCCTCACCGGTTCGCGTGCCAGCGCCAGCGCCAGGCGATCGTATTCCGCCAGGTCGTGCGTGATCAGCTCCGGCAGGCCTACGGCGTGCAGCAGGCTGGCCGCCACGCGCGATGCGAAGCTGCGTCCGGAACATGTCAGCACCGGCAGTCCCATCCACAGCGCGTCGCTGGCGGTGGTGTGGGCATTGTAGGGAAACGTGTCGAGGAACAGGTCTGCCAGCGCGTGGCGCGCCAGGTGGTCAGGCACCGACTGGCGCGGCGCGAACACCAGCCGATCGGGCGCGACGCCGCGTGCCGCCGCCTCGCGCCGCAGGTTGTCCTCCACCCATCGGTTATCGGCCAGCAGCCACAGCACGCTGCCGGGCACGGCCGCCAGAAGCCGCATCCAGGCGCCGAAGAAGTCCGGCGTGATCTTGTAGGTCTGGTTGAAGCAGCAGAACACGAACGCATCCGCCGGCAGGCCGGCCTCGGCGCGGTCCGGCCGCGCCTCGCTCGCCGCCCGCTTCCGGTCGTTCGCCTGATAGCACTGCGACAGATAGACCAGCGCTTCGCTGTAGTGCTGTCGCTCATCGGGCGGCACCACGATGGGATCGACGATGAGGTAGTCGATGAACTCGACACCCAGCGTGCCCGGATATCCGATGTAGTGAAGCTGCACCGGCGCCGGCCGCGACGCGAGGATTTCCAGCCGGCTGCCCGAGGTGTGGCCGGTCAGGTCGATCATGATATCGATCTCCTGCTCCCTGATCAGTCGGGCAATGGCGTCGTCACTGAGCCGTCGAACATCGAAGAATGTGTCGAAGGAATTCTCCAGGCGTCGCCGCATCGGGGTTCCGTCGTCGTCGCCGTACGAGAACGCGAAGATCTCGAAGCGCGACCGGTCGTGCTCCTCGAACAACTGGGCCACCAGGCACGGGATCGGATGTGCGCGCAGTTCGGCCGAGAGATAGCCGATGCGTAGCTTCGAATGCCGTAGCAAAGCGCCCGATCCGCGTGGCGCCGCGACGATGGCCATACTGCGCCAGTACTGCCTCGCGCAACGGAGCTGGACCGCCGGATCGTCGGTGATGCTGAGCATCGGAAACGGGGCAATCGGAACGCGCCCCGACTGCACGCCGTCAATCAGTCTGGACTCGAGCGCCTCGATCCCGCCCCAGTCGCAGGTTTGCCGCTTGAGCAGCGCCTGCATGCTCAATGCTTTCGCGTGGTCATCGTCGTTGGCCAGCACAGTCTCATAGCTCGCGAGCGCCGCGTCGTACTGCCCGGCCTGCTTCAGCGAGATGCCGAGACTATTCAGTGCCTGGATGTGGTTTGGATTGATCGCGATTGCATTTCGCAGGCTCGCGATGGCCGCCTGGTGCCGGCCGACATTCTTCAGCGTGACAGCGAGATTGAAATAGGTGTTCGCGTCCTTTGGGTTCGCTGCGAGTGCAGCCTGGAAGCTCGCGATGGCGTCCTTCGGGTTGCCTGTCTCGGTGTGAACAATGCCGAGACCGGTGTGCGCGTCCGCGGCGACCGGATCGAGTGCCAACGCCTTGCGAAAGCTCGCGATCGCCGCGTCGTAGCGCCGCAGTTGGCGCTGCGTGTCGCCGAGCAGGCTGTAGACCTGTGCATCTGCCCTGACCGCCAGTGCCTTCTCGAAGCTCGCCACCGCGGCCTCGAACCGTCCTGCGGTTGCCAGCACGATGCCGAGGCTGCGGTGTACGTCGGCATCGTCCGGACGCAGGGCGAGTGCCGCGCGGAAGCTCTCGACCGCCCCGTCGTGCTGCTGGAGCCTGGCGAGGGCGATGCCCAGGTTGCGATGATCCTCGAAGCTGCGGCGTCTGGGATTGACCGCACGCTTGAGGGTGACGAACCGCGTGAAGCTGGCGACCGCCTCGCTCGCCCTCCCCTGGCGGTCGCGGATGACGCCGAGCAGGTACAGCGGGTCGGCGCTGTTGGGCTGCAGGCGTGCCATGGTGGTGCAGGCCTGCGCCGCCGGCTCGAGTTGTCCCATGCCGAACAGGCGGACGGCCTGGGCGAGAAGGTTGAGGGGCGGGGGAGCCATTCCGGCGCTTCAGCAGCTCATCGATACCGATTTAGTCTGCTTTGTCCCCCGGCCGCAACGCCTCGCCCCGCTCGGCACCGGCAGCCGGTCGCGCAGCCCAGATCACATCTAACATTGAAAGACATATATACTATCCCATATCCCCCGCCATGGAAACCCAGACCCCCACCCAGACCCCCACCCAGACCCGCACCCAGGACCCCACCCTCCACCTCCCCCGCGACACCTACTGGCTGGTCGTCGACACCTTGCGCCGCCGGATGCCGACGCCGCCACCGGACTACTCGGCCGAGGACATAGACCGCCGCACCCGCGCAGCGATCGCCGAGGTCGCCTCTATACTGCCGAGCAACGCCGAGGAGGCCACCCTCGCCGCCCAGTACGTCGGTGCCAAGTTCTACGCCCTGGACTGCCTGGGCCTCGCCGGCGAAAGTCGAGCCGACACCTCGTGCTACCTGAAATGCATGGCCCAGGCCGCCAGGACGTCGCGCGAGGAGCGCGGGCTCAGGCTGCTGCTGCAACGCCTGCAGGCCGAGCGGCGAGCACGCGAGGCCGACAGCGGCGCCACCGACCGTGCCGCCTGGACCGAGTACTGCGCCGTCGGCCTGATGGCCGAGGCGCTGGGCTGGCAGCCGCCGCCCGCAATGCCGGAGCCGCCGGCCGCCGCGCCGCCGCAGCCCGAGGCGCCGGATTCCGACGAACCGGTGGTCGATCTGGTCGCCGAGGCCGACATGTATGCCGTGATCCATCCGCGGCGTGCCGCCCGCATCCGCGCCCTGGGCGGCCTGCCTGAGCCGTGCGACTTCGGCCCTCCCGAGCCCGAGCTGGTGCGTGCCATCGTCACCGGCACCAGCCCCACCCTGCGCGCGCTCGACAAGGAGAGTGTGGCCTGATGTCTCACCCACGGGGACGCGAGACGCCGCTGAGACGCCGCCCTCAGAACTGCTTTAGCAGCCGGTCGATGTAGTCCAGCTCCATCTGCGGCCGCAGCCGCTCGCCACCGCGGCGGCGCAGCTCTTCCTGGATCGCCTGCGTGCGCTGCCGCTCGCGCTCCTCGGGCACCGTCACATCGGCGCTCTCGTCGGCGCCTGAGCTGCCCTGCCCATAGCGCCGCCCCAGTGGATCGCGGCCGGAATCGGCGCGGCCCGGCGGCGGCTTGTTGCGCCAGCCATGGCCCTGGTCGTCACCCTGGCCGTCGTGCAGCGTCAGCCCCATCGGGCCGTCGCCGTCGCCTTCCTGCTCGTTGCCGTCCTGGCCGCCCTGTGGACCGAACTGCTTGGCCA
>JANWJK010000243.1 GCA_025452005.1 Acetobacteraceae bacterium
AGGACGTCTTGCGCGATGGGGGATGCGCCGTAGACCAGGCACCGCACGCATCCGAAATCGGTCGGTATAGATTCCGCGTGTTGAACGAGCATCAGGATTACTGCAGGAACCAGCACAAGAGAATTGACACGATATCGGGATATTGCGTCGACGATTCCCGCCACGCTGACCTCTTCGAGCACCACAGTATGCGCCCATTGCGCCAGGCACAAGAGTCCAACTCCAGTCCCGGCAATATGAAACACGGGCAAGCAAACGAGTGAGACATCTTTGCCCGCCAGTCGCATCACATCATGTGCCTCGTAACAGTTGAGGAGTGTCAGGATGTTCGTGTTCGTCAACTCCATCATGTCGCGCGCGGGGCGCTGTTGTGCGTGTTCGGAAGGGTGGAGATCCGTGCACCGCGTCTTAGGACTGGCATCACGGCCTTCGTGAACAGCGCGGCCACCCCGAGCCCGTTGGCCTGCGGAGAGGCTGGCTCTTCAAACAGGGACGGTCAGCCTCGTCATATCGAAGTTGTACACGCGAGCGGTGTTGCCGCCGACGATCTTGGCCTGTTCGTTGTCCGGCACCCCTGCCAGGATCTCCGTCAGGATCTTCCTCGATTGGGGAAACGTCGACTCGCTGTGTGGATAGTCCGAGCCCCACATCATGTTGTCCACGCCGATGACGTCTCGCAGACGAATACCGATCGCGTCCTCCTGGAAGCCCAGTACGACGTTGCGGTGGAAAAAATCGCTTGGGAGCATAGCGTCCTTGAACCGGTAGATCGCCTCGCCGTGGCGCTCGCGGTAGGTATAGTCCATGGTGGAGAGTACGTGGGGCACCCAGGCCAACTCGAACTCCACGATGGCGACAGTCAGGCGGGGATGACGCTCGAAGACGCCGGAGAAGATCAGGTCGCACATCGACAGCGCCGGATAGAACACCTTCGTCGCGCGGCTGCTGGCGTCACGCAGCGTCATGTCGCCGACGCCACGGATCTTGCCCTGCCGTCGCGTGGCCGTGTGCAGGCTCAACGGCAGGTCGAGCGCCGCGGCCGCGGCCCAGAACGGATCGTACTCGGATTGGTCGTAACGCCGGTCCTCGAATGGGTACTCGGTGATCATCGCCCCGGCCAGGCCCAGACGAGCGGCCCGCTCAAGCTCCCTGATCGCATCTGGGATGTCGTCAAGGTTGATCATTGCGATCCCCTTGAGTCGGGCGGGATCCACGCGGCAGAAGTCGGCGAGCCAATCATTGTAGGCGCGAAAAATGGCGGACATCAGGGCCGTGTCCGCGACCTTGAAGTAAAACAGCCCTTGCGAGGGATAAAGCACTTCACCGGAGACCCCGTCGAGCGTCATGTCCTTGAGATGTTGCTCGGGGTCGTATCCTCCGCGATGCACGTCTTCAAAGCGCCCCTGGGCGGAGATGGTCTCGGGGGCCTCGAACCGCGCGCCGGCGTTCGAGATCAGGCCGATCCCGGAGAGGATCTGATCTGTCTCGACCACGATCTGATCAGCGCCGTCGATCCGCTGTATCCGAGGAGCACGATCCCGGAATGGTGCATCGATGCGGGTCTGCCAGAGATCCGGCGGTTCGAACACGTGTGAGTCAGATGAGAGGATCACAGGCGGCATCGGCATCTCCTGTCTGACCTGATCGCAGCCGGTACCTTTGGCAACCAGCCGATTGCCGTCAAGTTGGGCGCGGCACTCGTCTGACCTGCACGAGCCGTCGTTTGACGTCATGGCCAACCCGCGAGAGGATCGCGCATGCCCATCGAGATCCTTGCCACCGGCGCCGCTCTCGGTGCCGAGATCAGCGGTGTCGACCTGGCCCGCCCGCTGGACGACGCCACGTTCGCCGCGATCGAGCGCGCGTTCGACGCGCATGGTGTCATCTTCTTCCGCGGCCAGCGGATCACGCCGCAGCAACAGGTGGATTTCTCCCGCCGCTTCGGCGAGATCGAATTCAACATCTTCGGCGAGCGATGGAGCGTGCCGGGCTGTCCGGAGATCGTCGTCGTCTCCAACATCACCGAGGACGGACGTCCCATCGGCGTCCGCCGCGCCGGCGAGAACTGGCATAGCGACATGTGCTACACCGCTCGTCCGCCGCGCGGAACGATGCTGTACGCGCTGGAAATCCCCGACCTGTTCGGCCTTGCCCTTGGCGATACCGAATTCGCCAGCGCCGCCGTGGCATGGGACGCGTTGCCCGAGGCGCTCCGCCGCAAGCTCGACGGACGGCGCGCGGTGTTCGACTTCACCGGCCGCAAGCGCGCCTTCCCGCCGACGCAGGATGAAATCGACCGCAACCCGCCGGTCCGGCATCCGATCGTCCGGACGCATCCGCACACCGGGCGCAAGTGCCTGTACGTCATGCGCGACGACTGCACCGGCATCGAGGGAATCGAAGCGGCGGAAGCCGAGGCGCTGATCGCCGCGCTCGCCGATCACATCGTCAAGCCGGCCTTCGTCTATCGCCACCAGTGGCGTCCCGGTGATTTGCTGATGTGGGACAACTGCACGGTGCAGCACCGCGCCATCCAGGACTACGACATGCCGCAACGGCGGCTGATGCACCGCACGACCATGGGCGGCGCGGTCCCAGCTTAGGATTCGACGCGGCCCTGTCATTGCGAGGAGCGCAGCGACGCGGCAATCTCCATGGGGATTGCTTCGCTTCGCTCGCAATGACAGCGAGAACCGCGGTTGGCCACCACGACGGCCGGCTAGGCGCCCAGATCGGCGAGCAGTTCGCCAGCCGTAGTATTCAAGTCGAATCTCCGTTCGACGACGCAGCGGTGCAAGGCGTCTCGCCGGCCCGGCTTGCGGACCAACAGAACTGGCCCGGCCTCCGTGATTTCGTATTCGATCTGCACCGTGCCGTCCTCATCGCCTGTGGCGACGATCGAAGAACGCCCATTCCGTAGGTCGGTAAGGAACGTCCTCGCGGTCGCGGCTGACATCCTAAGGAAGCCGACCGTGTGCGAGGACGATGATCCTACCGCATCGGCGACTATGTCGACGATCATGCTTGCCCGCGCGATGGCCGGCAGTTCAGGAATGACCCTGAATGTGAAGGTAATCCCGCTGCCGCCAATTTCGATCGGCGTTTGCCTGCGTCGCATAGGGAATATGGGAGGCTGATCGCCGGAGGCTGGCGCTGCCGTCGGTTGCGCAGGCTTTGCCTGCGTTTCCTCGATGGGGAAGTCAGGAACAGGTGCGCCGGGCGGGGCGCCGCGAATAGGTGCGAGGGTCATGGAGGGTTTCCTTGATGGACTTTGCAAGCGGCCAGAACCGGAGAGGCCCGTCCGTTGCTCCTCAGGTCACACTGCGTGTCGCCATCTCGAAGGTACCCTTGCTGAGACCGGGTGCATCGAGGATCCGTTGCAGCTCCTGCTGCATCAGCGCCTGTCGCGCCGGCTCGACGCGCCGCCACTGGCCCAGCGGAGGCACCAGGCGCGCCGCCACCTGGCTGTTCATCGGATCGAGCGCGATGATGGTGTCGGCCAGGAAGCGATAGCCGCCGCCGGACGGCTCGTGGAACCTCACCTGGTTGCCGGAGGCGAAGCTGGCGACAAGAGCGCGCACGCGGTTCGGATTGCGCAGGTCGAAGTCCGCATGTTTCGCCAGCGCACGCACTTCACTCGTGGTGTCGGGCAGCGGCGACATCGCCTGGATCGCGAACCATTTGTCCAGCACAAGGTCGTCGCCGCGCCAGCGTGCGTAGAACGCATCCAGCGCGGCGCGCCGCTCCGCACAGTCGATCGCTGACAGCACGGCGAGCGACGCCAGCACGTCGGTCATGTTCTGTCCCGCATCGAACTGCGCCTTCGCCCGCGCGATCCCGTCGGCATCGCCGCCCGCGGCAAGATACGCGAGACAGGCATTGCGCAGCGCGCGCCGGCCGATCGCCGCGCCGTCGATGCGATACGGACCGCTGTCGGTCAGGCGCTCGTAGGTCGCTCGCAGATCATCTCGCAACGCCCGGCCGATCGCCGTGCGCGCGCCGTCGCGCACCGCATGGATCGCATCCACATCCGCAACTGCCATCTGGTCGGCCAGGAACGCCTCACCGGGCAGCGACAGCGCCTCCGCCGCGAATGCGTGATCCGCATCGGCTTCACGCAGCGTCGCTGCGAGCGCATCGATCAGCCCGTGATCGAGTTCGGGCGTCTCGTCGCGCCGCCACGAAGCGGCCATCGCCAGCAGCAGGTGCGTGGCGTACTGCTGCGCCGACTCCCAGCGAACGAACGGATCGGTGTCGTGCGCGGCGAGGAACTGCAACTGCGACAGTGGCACGCCCGACAGCTTCGCCGGCGCGGAAAATCCCCGCAGCAGCGACGGCACCGGACGTTCCGCCACATCGTCGAAGACGAAGCTCTGTTCGGTATCGCCGAACAGCAGTGTTTGCGAGGCGATCTCGCGGCCGGCGCCGTCGAGCAGTCCCATCACGACAGGGATCGTCAGCGGCTGCTTGTCCGGCTGGTCCGGCGTCGGCGGCGTGCGCTGCGCCAGCGTCAGCGTGTAGCGGCGTGTCGCGGCGTCGTAGCTGTCCGACACCGCAACCTGCGGCGTGCCCGCCTGATGATACCAGCGCCTGAACCGCGTGAGGTCCACGCCGGATGCGTCCTGCATCGCCTGGGCGAAATCGTCGATCGTGACCGCCTGGTTGTCGTGCCGCGCGAAATACAGGTCCATGCCACGGCGGAATGCCTCGCGTCCGATGATGGTCGCCATCATGCGGATGACCTCGGCACCCTTGTTGTACACCGTCGCGGTATAGAAGTTGTCGATCGTGATGTAGCTGTCAGGCTGCACCGGATGTGCCAGCGGTCCGGCATCCTCGCGGAATTGCGCCGCGCGCAGCGACCGCACGTCGCCGATGCGCTTCACCACGCGGCTGCCCTGATCGGCGGAGAACTCCTGGTCGCGATAGACCGTCAACCCTTCCTTCAGCGAGAGCTGGAACCAGTCGCGGCAGGTGACACGGTTGCCCGTCCAGTTGTGGAAGTATTCGTGGGCGATGACCGCCTCGATGCCCTGGTAGTCGCCGTCGGTCGCGGTATCCGGCTTCGCCAGCACATATTTCGTGTTGAAGACGTTCAACCCCTTGTTCTCCATCGCGCCCATGTTGAAGTCGGACACGGCGGCGATGTTGAACACGTCGAGGTCATACTCCAGGCCGAACACGTCCTCATCCCATTTCATCGACGTCTTCAGCGAACGCATCGCATGCGCGCAGCGGTCCTCGTCGCCGTGACGCACCCAGATGCCGAGTTCGACGCGACGGCCGGAGCGCGTGACGAAGTGGTCCGTCACCGCAACGAGGTCGCCGGCAACCAGCGCGAACAGGTAGCTGGGCTTGGGGTGCGGATCGACCCAGGTGACGCGGTGCCGGCCGCCGCCGGCGTCTTCGATGGTGCCGGGATTGCCGTTCGACAGCATCACCGGGACGCGCGTCGCGTCGGCGGTGATCGTCGTGGTGAAGCGCGCCATTACGTCGGGGCGGTCGGGGAAATACGTGATGCGGCGGAAGCCCTCCGCCTCGCACTGGGTGAAGAAGCTGCCGTTGGATGTGTAGAGACCGGACAGCTCGGTGTTGTCCTTTGGCGCAATGCGGGTCTCGATCTCCAGCGTTGCGGCGTCCGGCATGTCGGGGATCAGCAGCCTGCCGTCCTCGATGCGATAGCGGTTGGCACCTAGCTCCTCGCCGTTCAGCGCGACGCGCAGCAGCGTCAGCGCCTCGCCATCCAGCGCCAGTGGGGCGCCGGCGTCGCGCGAGGCCGGGTTGCGCCGCACCGCCATGCGCGAGCGAACGAGCGTCGCCGCCTCATCGAGGTCGAACGCGAGCGCGACCGTATCGACCAGGAATGTGGGTGGCCGGTAGTCGGCCAGACGCGTCTCGCGCGGCGCGGTCGCGGGCGGAGCGGAATTGACATCGAGCGGCATGATGCGGTCCCTCAGGCTGTAGCTGCCCAGCTTGCCGATTCGGCATTCCTGTGCAAGCGGGGAATACGCGCAATAGCCCAGGGCAATCGGGTGTTTGGGGTTGTCCTGTCATTGCGAGGAGCGCAGCGACGCGGCAATCCCCATCGATGGGGATTGCTTCGCTTCGCTCGCAATGACAGGGCGACGAGAGATCTTCACGCGTTCGCCCGGTTGCCCTGCGCAGTAGCCCCCCAGGGGTGACGCCGGCGCCTCCCCGGCGCACACTGCGCCCAACGCAGAGGAGAACGATCTGATGGCAGCAGATTTCGACCTGGTCATCCGTGGCGGCACCGTCGTCGATGGCACCGGACGCGCGCCGATCGAGGCCGATGTCGGCATCGCCGGCAATCGCATCGCCGCGATCGGCAGCATCGCCGGGAAAGGTGCCGAGGAGATCGACGCGCGGGGAAAACTGGTAACGCCGGGCTTCGTCGATATCCACACCCACTATGACGGCCAGGCGGTGTGGGACAGCCGCATGACGCCCTCCTCGATGCACGGCGTCACCACTGCGGTGATGGGCAATTGTGGCGTCGGCTTCGCGCCCTGCAAGCCGGCCGACCGCGAGAAGCTGGTCGAACTGATGGAGGGTGTCGAAGACATTCCCGGCCCGGTCATGCACGAAGGCCTCAAGTGGGAATGGGAATCGTTCGCCGAGTACCTCGCGGCACTCGAACGCCGCAACCGTGACATCGACCTGTGCGCGCTGCTGCCGCATGCGGCGGTGCGCGTGTTCGTTATGGGCGAGCGCGCGGTCGCGCTGGAGAACGCCAACCAGGCCGACATCGCGCAGATGCGCGAGATCGCCGCCGATGCGATGCGCGCCGGCGCGTTCGGCTTCTCCACCTCGCGCAGCCTGAGCCACAAGAGCCTGAAGGGCGATCCCACGCCGACGCTGCGCGCGCAGGAGGACGAACTGACCGGCATCGCGCTGGGCATGCGCGACGCAGGCTCGGGCTTCCTTGAGATCGTGTCGGAATGGGCACCGGACCCGAAGGCCGAGTTCGCGATGATCCGCCGCGTGGTGGAAGCCTGCGGCCGGCCCTGCGTGTTCACGCTGACGCAGCGCCACGCCCGCCCGACGGTATGGCGCGAGCTGCTCGGCTACGCTGACGAAGCGGCGACGGCCGGCGTGCCGATTCGTCCCGTGGTGGCGCCGCGCGCGATCGGTGTGCTGCTGGGGCTCGAGGGCAGCCAGAACCCGTTCTCCGCCACGCCGTCCTATCGCGCGATCGCGCATCTGCCATTGGCCGAGCGCGTCCGCCGCATGCGCGATCCGGAATTCCGCCGGCAGATGCTGTCCGAGGATCCGAAGAAGGACAGCACCTTCCCGCTGTTCCACCGGCTGGCCTTCACGCAGATGTTCCGCTTCGGCAACCCGCCGAACTACCAGCCGAAGCGCGAGGATTCTCTGGCCGCGATCGCCGAGCGCGAGGGCCGCTCGCCGCAGGACGTCGCCTACGACGTGCTGCTCGAGGACGACGGCAACGCGTTCATCTACACGCCGCTCGGCAACTACGCCGATTACGATCTGTCGGTGAGCGAGACCACGTTGTCCGATCGCAACACGATCATGGGCCTCGGCGATGGCGGGGCGCATGTCGCGTTCATTCTGGATGCGGGATACCAGACCTGGCTGCTGACGCACTGGGGCCGCACGACGAAGCGCTGGGAGATGCCGGAGCTGATCCGTCGCGTCACGTCCGACACGGCGCATGCCGCGGGGCTGTACGATCGCGGCGTGCTGGCGGTCGGCAGGAAGGCCGATGTCAACGTGATCGACTGGGATCGCCTGGGTTGCGACCGGCCATACGTGGTGCACGACCTGCCGGCCGGCGGGAAGCGGCTGATGCAGAAGGTGCACGGCTACGACGCGACCATCGTGTCGGGATGCGTGACGTACCGCGATGGCGAGCCGACGGGCGACCTGCCGGGTAGGCTGGTGCGCGGCCAGCAGGCGGCGTGACGGTCAGAACGTCACCCGCAGGCCGGCGAAACCGCTGACCGGCGGGGCGGGGCTGAGGCTGCGCGTGTTGGTCGCCGCCGGCGCCTGGATGATCGGCACACTGGGACCGACCGGGGAGAATGTGCCGAACGTCGCATAGCGTGCGTTGGTCACATTCTCCACCAGTCCGAACAGCTCCACGTTCTGCGTGACGTGGTAAGCGGTGTGGACATTCAGCACGGCGTAGGCGCCCGTGGTGGGATTTAGATTCGATTCATCACCGAACAGGTACTTGCCGCTCGCCACCAGGGCGGAGAAGCCGGCGGTCCAGGCGTCGGTGATGCGGTAGTCGGCACCCAGCTTGAACAACTGCCGCGGCACGCCCGGCAACCGGTCGCCGGGTGACACGTGGATGTTGCCCGCGGCGTCGGCCAGCGGGTTGTCCACGCTGCTCAGCGTCAACGCGGTCTGGAACGTGGCGTCGGTGAAGGCGTAATTGGCATAGGCGCTGAGCCGGTCGGTGCTGACCCGCAGCTCTACCTCGACGCCCTGCCGCCGCGTCGTGCCGACATTGCGGAAGAACGCGCGCCCGACGGTCGGGCTGGACACGAACAGGATGTCGTCATCGCTGTTGGTGTGGAAGATGCCGATTTTCCAGCCGAGCTTCGCATCGTCGATCGCCGCGTTGCCGCGCACGCCGGCCTCGATCGTGTGCGCGACCACCTGTTTCAGGTTCGGGTCGCCGACGAAGAAGTTGGTCAGGCTGCACGGCGACAGCGCATCGGCGCATGACAGTTCGGCCGGCGTGGGCGCGCGGTTGCTCTCGGCATAGCCGATATAGGCGGTCAGCGCGGGCAGGATCCGCCAGGTCAGCCCGACGGCTGGGTTCAGCCGATTGTAGCTGTGCGCACCGTTGAGGTCGGTACCGATCTGGTCATGCAGGGTGATCTGCGCCGAGTTGAAGCGGACCGACATCGTGGCGGACAGGCGGGACGTGATATCCACCGTATCGGCAATGAACACCCCATAGTAGTTGTTGAACGAATGCAGCCGGACCGGGGTGATCGACCCATCGGCGAGCGCAACCAGAACGCCGGGGCCGAAGAAGCCGCGGTCGAGCGACAGCCCGCCCAGGAGGGTGCCGGCGGTGAACTCGGTCGACCCGCCGTCGTAGCTGGCGCCGGCCGTCACGTGGTGCGGCATTCCCAGCACGCTGAAGGCGCGTTCCACCTGCGCCTGGACGCCGTATCCGTTGGTGTCGGTCGCGGTCTGATTCAGGAACGCGTAGGGCCCGCCATTGCGGAACTTCCTGAAGCCGAACGTCGTGAAGTACGGACTGCTCCTGATGAAGTTGGCGATCGGATTGCCAAAGACGTCGGTCAGCGGCGGTCCGTCCTCCTGACAGACGATCGTCCTGTCGCCGTCGCATGTCTCCACCTCGGCGGCATCGCCGTTCATCGTGCGCTGCGACAGGTTGCTGTAGTACGCGTTCACCTGAACGGTGGTGTCGTCGTCGATCGTGTAGCTGCCGGACAGGCCGATGCGGACATACTTGTTCCTGGTGTCGTCGGGGTGGGTGAAGATCGCGGCGCGGTTCACGTTCAGCAATTCCACCGGCGTCGTGCCGTTGCCGACCAGGTCGTTGTTCGCGCCGATGATGTTCAGGTGCAGCTCCGCCGCCTCGCCGCGCCAGCCGACATCGCCGTAGATCTGGCGCAGGGTGGAAGGCGAGAAGTCGCGCCAGCCGTTCTCGTGCATCAGCGTGCCGGCGACATAGGCGGCGGTGTTGTCCGATTCGACGCCGTACTGGAACGATCCCTGGATCCGCCCGAACGATCCGCCCAGCATCTCGGCCTCGGCACCGTGATAGCCGAACCCATCGCGCAGCCGCACCGCGATCGCGCCGCCCAGCGCATTCAAACCGAAGGCAGGATTGGAGCCGACCAGATCGATCCGGTCGACGGCGATATCGGGGATGAGGTCCCAATTCGTCGTGTCGCCGAACGGCTGGTTGAAACGCGAACCGTTGACGTACACGGCCAGCCCTTGGGCATTGCCGACCAGCGGCGATGCCTCGAAGCCGCGGTAGATCAGGTTGGGCTGCGCGGGATTGCCCTGCGCGTGATCGAGGGTCACGCCCGCGGCACTCTCGTCCAGCGTGCGTAGCACCGCCGGATAGCCGTCGCGCGTCACGTCGCGGCGATTGAAGACCTGGGCCGCGGCCGGCATCTTCGTGAGGTCGGGCAGGCCGGGCAGCAGCGGCGGCGCGATCACTTCGACCGGCGGCAGGGCTGTCGGGGCATCGGCGGGCGGCGCAGCGGGCGCCGGCTGTGCCGATGCCGTCACGCGCAGCAACGCGAGGGCAGCGAGCAGAGCGGCGCCCTCCCAGCGGATGGCCATCGGATTGCCTCACCGGGTCGGAATTGTCCCGCCGGCACTCTGCCGCGTCCGGCCCAGGGGCGGCCATGGCACGCATTCCCGAAATGGCGCGCAATCCTTCCCGATCTGCGCGGGGGGCGATCGCTTGAGCGGAGCTCGAAGTCCGCGGGGCAGGAGCCTGTGGGCTGCCGGATTATTCGACACAGAGTGCGCAGAGGTCCGCAGAGCGCGCAGAGAAGGTTTTCAACGCGCTCCGCGCGAAGCGCCATGTTGTCCTTCTCTGGATTGCTAACCTGGCAAATCACCGCAGCCCGCGGTTATTTTCCGATGCACTGAGACACTGCCCCGCTGTTTCGCCTGACGTTTTCCCGCAAGGGTCATGGCGCGGGGGTATCGAAGCGAAGCGAAGCAAGGAAAGGGAACCGCAAATAACGCAAAAGACGCAAACGCAGGTTGCAGCGACATCGCCTCAAATCTGGCGGCCTGGCGATGCACGCGCGTGATTTGCGTGTTTTGCGTGTTTTGCGGTTCCCCATACCGTTGGCTGATCCAGCCCGATACCCACGCCGAGAGACACCGGCGCGATCCTTGCTTCGGTTTGCTTGCGGCCGATCGGCCGCGCTAGGCCCTCTGCGCAACTCGGCGACCTCTGCGTCGAATGGGCCGGCCGCTTTCAGTCTCCGTCGTGCCTGGCTATGGCCAAAGCGGCCGGCTTGCGGACAAATGCGCACAAGGCCGGTGACGGGGGGAACGGACATGCCGCTTCGCGTGCGGCTCATCGTCTGGGTCGGGTCGGTGCTGCTGGTCAGCCTGGGCTGCGGCAGCGCCCTGGTGGTGTGGCACGCCGGCAAGTCGGTGCAGACGGAACTGCGCGCGGCGCTCGACGTCGGAACGCACGGTATCCAGAACGGCCTTGCCGACCGGCCCGGCGACCTGCGCCGCCTCGTCGCGACCTTCGACGGCAACCGCCATGTCCGTGCGCTTCTGCTCGATGACCAGGATCGCCTGGTCGCGGCCTCGAGCCTGACGGTGCCGACGCGCAAGGCGCCAGGGTGGTTTCGCCGCCTGATCGCGGATGCGCCCGCCGGGGTTCGCGTGACGCTGCCGCAGGCCGGCGATGCCGCCGCCATCGTGCTGCAGGCCGATCCCACCAGCGAGATCAGCGAGGTTTGGGGGGAATCGCGCGATGCCCTGGCAGTGCTGGCCGGGTTCGCGCTGCTGACGATGCTGGTGATCTATGCCGGCGTCGGCCGGGCCTTGCGGCCGCTCGAATCCCTGTCGGTCGCGTTCAGCCAGATCGGCAAGGGCAACTATCTCGGGCGGGTGCCGCAGCATGGCCCGCCGGAGTTGATGCGCCTCGCCGACAGCTTCAATCGCATGGCAAGCGGGCTCGCTGCCGCCGCCGCGCAGAACCGCCGGCTGAACGAACGCCTGCGCACATTGCAGGCGGAAGAGCGCGCCGAACTGGCGCGCGATCTGCACGATGAGGTGGGGCCGATGCTGTTCGCCGTGGACATGACGGCGGCGGCGATCGAACGCCTCGCCGGCAACGGCCGCGCCGCCGAGATCCCGGCGCACGTGCAATCGATCCACGATGCGGTCGGTCGCATGCAGCGCCACGTGCGGGCGATCCTCGAACGCTTGCGGCCGCTCCAGGCGGTCGGCCTCGAGGCCGCGGTCCACCGGCTGGTGTCGTTCTGGCGCGGCCGTCGACCGGAGATCGATTTTGTCGTCGGCATCACGGTCCATGAGGAGTGGCTGCACGATGACCTCAAGGAGACCGCCTATCGGCTGATCCAGGAGGGACTGAGCAACGCCATCCGCCATGGCGATCCCACCCGGGTCGAACTGGTCATCGCCAGCGATGACGATGCGCTCATTGTCGAGGTGACCGACGACGGCCAGGGAATGCCCGCTTATGGCACCGACGAAGACGGCCCGGCGCGGCTGGGGCTGATGGGCATGCGCGAACGCGTCATGGCGATGTCAGGCTCGCTGTCGATCCGCCAGGGCTCGGGCCGCAAGGGAATTTCGCTGGTTGCGCGGTTGCCGTGCGCCGGCTCGGTCGACGCGCCGATACAGGACGCGGCGGAATGAAGATCCTGCTGGTTGACGACCACGTCATCGTGCGTTCGGGTTTGCGCAGCCTGCTGGCGTCGGTCGGCGACACGCAGATTTCGGAGGCGGCGACCGGCCGCGAGGCGTTGCAGCGCCTGCGCCAGGATCGGCCGGACCTCGTGCTGCTCGACCTGAAGCTGCCGGGGATTGGCGGGCTCGAACTGCTGCGCCGGATGCTGCTGGAGGACAGGACGGCGCGCATCCTGGTGCTGAGCATGCATGCCGAGCCGCTGTATGCCGCTCGCGCGATGCAGCTCGGTGCGCGCGGCTATCTCAGCAAGAACGCATCGGCGGAGGAGCTGCTGACCGCGGTGCGCCGCGTGGCCGAGGACGGCCGCTACATCGAGAGCGAGATCGCGCAGGAGCTGGCGCTCCAGACGATCGCCTCGGGGCACGGTTTGCAGGATCTCACGGAGCGCGATTTGGAGATTATCCGGCTGCTGGCGGACGGCATGAGCCTGGCCGAGATCGCCGATGCACTCGGCATCAGCTACAAGACCGTCGCCAACGCATGCACGCAGATCAAGGCCAAGCTTGGCGTGACGCGGACGAATGATCTGATCCGCATGGCGATGACCCTCGGCGTCAGTTAGGGTCTGCCGCGGAATAAGCGAATCACGTGTCGGCACAGTTCGTGCCCCATCGTCATGGCGTGGCTTGGCCACGCCATCCACGTCTGTGC
>JANWJK010000244.1 GCA_025452005.1 Acetobacteraceae bacterium
GGTCCGGCATGGTTCAAAGCCCCAGCTTGTCGGCGAGCCCATAGCCCTGTGCGAGGTCCTGCAGCTTCTTCCAGGTGGCGTCCTCCACCGGGATGCCGTTCTTGCGCCGATCCTGCTCGCGGTTGAATTCGATTTCGCCGGGATACAGCACCTCGGTAAAGCCTTGTGCCGGCGGCGTCGCCTTCAGATACCGGGCGAACTCGGTGACTTCCTGCTTGAACGTATCGAGGTCGCGAAACGCCGCCACATTGAACACGGCGATGAAGCAGCCGTCGTTGTGCCGGCCGGTCGGTTCCACGCCGTAGCCGAGACCGGTCAGCAGCCCCGACAGGATCTCGACGATCGTCGCAAGCCCGTAACCCTTGTAGCCCTCGGTGCCGCCGACCGGCAGCAGCGCGCCGCCCTGGCGCAGCACGCGCGGATCGGTCGAAGGCTTGCCGTCGGCGTCGATCAGCCAGCCCGCCGGCACCTGCTCGCCGCGCGCGGTCGCGACGTTGATCTTGCCGGCAGCCGCGGCCGAGGTCGCCATGTCGAAGAACAACGGTCCTTCCAGGTTCGATGGCACGGCGAAACATATCGGATTGGTGCCGAGCCGTGCCTTCGCGCCGCCGAACGGCGCCACCGCCTTCGCGCTGCGGCCGGAGTCCGCGGTGATCATCGCGATCATGCCCTCGCGCGCCGCCATCAGCGGATAGCTTGCGAGCCGGCCGATATGGCTTTGGCGATATACCGTTGCGGCGGCGACCTGCTGCTGCTTCGCCTTGTCGATCGTGTAGCGCATCGCGCGGTCGGTCACGACGTAGCCAAAACCCCAGTTGCCGTCGATCACGGTGCTGGTCGGCGTCTCCTGCATGATGTTCCACGGCGCGCCAGGCACGATGTGGCCGACCTTGATACGATCGATGTAGGTAGGAATCAGGATGATGCCGTGTGAATCGTGCCCGACCAGATTGGCGCCGATGTTGTAGCGCGCGATCGTCGCGGCCTCCTCGGTCGATGCACCGGCGGCCTGCAGCAGGGCCTTGCAGATGTCCATGAGGCGATCGGCAGAGACGGTCGGCATGGCAGCGATCCTCCGAAACTTTGCGATCAGCAAGGCGGCCAAGCGCCCCCACTGTCAACCCCGGCGCATCCGGCGTAAGCTGTCGCCACCGATGATGGGAGGAGCGAACCATGGCAAGTGCAGCGAACGTCTATGCCAGCGTGGCCGGGACAGTCGGCCGCAGCGACAAGGACAAGGGAGCGGTCGGGGTATTCCGTCGGCCGGCCGAGACCGGTGTGTGGGAGCACGTGATCAGCGAGCACAACAGCAACACGGTCCATGTGCACCCGACCGATCCGAACATCGTGTTCGCCGGAACGCATGACGGCGTGTATCGCAGCACCGATCGCGGCAAGACCTTCAAGCGTGCCAACTTCCCTGACAAGAACATGGAGATCTGGTCGTTCCTGGTCGATGCCGGCAACCCGAAGCTGGTGTACGCCGGCGGCTCGCCGACCGCGGTGTATCGCAGCGAGGACAGCGGCGAGACATGGAAGCGGCTGCCCGATCCCAACATGCCGACGCGCTGCGTGATGCCGTTCTCCTGCCGCGTGATGCGCATGGCGCAGCATCCGCGCAAGCCCGGAACGATCTTCGCGGCACTCGAGGTAGGCGGCGTGATGCGCACCACCGACGGCGGCGAGACCTGGAAGGACTGCAGCCCCAGCCTGGTTCAACTGGCGCAGAAGCCGCATCTGAAGAGCAAGATCGTCAGCGACACGTCTGACGAAGGCATGCTCGACGGCCATGCGATCGCCATCAGCCCGGCAGACCCCGATGCGGTCATCGTCGCGGTGCGCATGGGGCTGTTCCGTACTGCCGACGATGGCGAGACGTGGGAGGACATGGAGGTTGGCCGTTATTCGCCCACCACCTATGGCCGCGATATCAAGGCATCGCCCAGCGAGCCCGATACGATCTATTCCGCGCTGAGTGTCGCCGCGGCGAGCAAGGACGGCGCGGTCTACCGCAGCAAGGACAAGGGCAAAAGCTGGCAGCGGTTCGACAAGGTGCAGGTGCATGGCACGATCATGTCGGTGGCGCTGCACCAGAACGATCCGAAGCAGGTGTACCTCGGCGCGCGTTACGACGGCGAGATCTTCGGCACGTTGGATGGCGGCGCAAACTGGCAGTCGATGAACCTGCCGCATGGCACGAAGGACATCTACGCGCTGGCCTGCGGGTAGAAACGACGCGGTCGTAGTCGTCCACTCTCTGGCGTCCAGCGAGGCGGACGCCGAGGAGTGGCGGCTGCGCTGCGATATGTCACAACACGCAGCGGCGAAGACCGTTTTTCAACGACGTCGTGTTGAAGTTGATCAGCAGGCCTATGCGGCATTGGCTTATGCGCAGATAGGTAAGCAGTTGGGCTTCATGGATCGGCAAGATGCGGTCGATCGACTTGATTTCGAGGATGACCGTGTCGGCGACGATGATGTCCGCGCGGTAGCCGCAGTCGAGCCGTAGGCCATCATATTCTATTGGCAGCTCGACTTGGCGCGCATATGGCACTGCGTTGCCTTCGAATTCGTGGCAGAGGCATCGCTCATAGGCACTTTCAAGCAAGCCTGGACCGAGCGCGTGTGAACGCGCAGCGCAAGAGCAATGATGCGACTGGTGAGTTCGCTGCCGTGGACGAGCCCGGGTTGAGTCATGAGTCGGGCGCGACGATCGCGTGCACTGATTACTTTGGGGTTAAATTCGCTGGGTCCGTGGGGGGCGCACTCAGTATGACACGGAGTTTCACGGAGTGTCGGCACGGAGTTTCACGGAGTAGTCTTTTAAGGGCGCTTCGCGCCCAAGAATCTTTTACTCCGTGAAACTCCGTGCCAACTCCGTGAAACTCCGTGTCACCTTGCCTCAGACACCCCCGGCCCAACCTATGTCGCCCCAGGCAGACCCTTTGTCGTCGAATACTCGAAATGCAGTGCCTCGCCCGGATGCACCACACCAAAGATCGCATGTGCGGCGACGGCGGCTTCGCTGAACCCCTGTAGGATCAGCTTCAGCTTGCCCGGATACGTCACGACATCGCCGATCGCGAACACGCCCCGCATCGACGTCTGGCACGTCGCCGGATCGATCGTCACGTGATGCTGATCGCGATCCAATCCCCACGCCGCGATCGGCCCGAGGTCCATCGACAGTCCAAAGAACGGCAGCAACACATCGGCGGACAACAGCCGCGTCTCGCCTTGCAGTGTCGCCACCTCGACATGACGCAGCACACCATCGGCACCATGCAGTGCCTGAAGCTGATATGGTATCACCATCTCGATCTCGCCGCCACGCGCTGCCGCATCGAGCTGTGCCGCACTCTCCGGCGCGGCGCGGAACTTTGCCCGCCGGTGCACCACCATGACACGCGCGATGTCGCGCAGCGCCAACGCCCAGTCCACCGCCGAATCGCCGCCGCCGGCGATCACCACGCGTTTGCCGAGCAGGTCCTCGCGCCGCCGCACATAGTATTGCACGGCGCCTGACGCCTCATACTCCGCTAACCCATCGAGCGGCGGACGGTTCGGACCGAACGCTCCGCCACCCGCGGCGATCAGCACTGCCGTGGCCCGCACCGTATCGCCCTTATCGGTGGTCAGCGTGAAGCTGCCGGATTCGCCGGAAAGGCCGGTCACGCGCCGGCCGAGCAGGCGCGGCGCTTGGAACGGCGCGATCTGGCGTTCGAGCTGCGCCACCAGGTCTCCGGCATGGATCGCCGGATGGGCGGGGATATCGTAGATCGGCTTCTCTGGGTACAGCGCCGCGCACTGCCCGCCCACATCCGACAACGCATCGATCAGCACGCTGGACAGCTTCAGCATCCCGAGTTCGAAGACCGCGAACAGGCCCACTGGGCCGGCGCCGATGATCGCTACGTCCGTGCCGATGTCGCTTGCCATGCGCCTGTCGTCTTAGCCGAGCGCACCATTGTCCGCGACTCCACCGCTCGGGCAGATTGCCGCCATGTCCGCCGCCGCCGCGACCCGCCTGATCGAACTTGCCAGTCTCGCGGCGACCGAGGCGCTGGCAGCTTCGGTGGCCGCCCTGGCGCGGCCGGGGGATGCGATCCTGCTCGAAGGCGAACTCGGCGCCGGCAAGACTTCGTTCGCGCGCGCCTTGCTGCGCGCGGCGAGCGGTGATCCGGCATTGGAGGTGCCGAGCCCGACCTTCACACTGGCACAGAGCTACGACACGCGGATCGGCACGGTGCACCACTTCGACCTGTGGCGGTTGAACGGACCAAGCGGCCTGATGGAACTGGGTTGGGATGAGGCGCGCGACAACATCGTGGTGGTGGAATGGCCAGACCGGCTGGGGCCGTTGCGGCCACCCGACGCGTTGACCGTTGCCCTGCATCCGACCGGCGACAACAGCCGGCGAGCGGTGCTGTCGGGCTGGCCGGACCGGCTGGGACGCATCGCATGAACCGGGAGGGGCTGATCGCGGCGTTCCTCGATCGCCATGGCTATGGCACGGCTCGGCCGGAGCCGCTGGCGCAGGATGCCAGCTTCCGGCGCTACCTGCGGCTGAGCGGCGGACCAGCTCCTGCCGTGCTGATGGACGCACCGCCGCCCGAGGACGTCCGGCCGTTCGTGATGATCGCGGGTCATCTGCGGGCGATCGGGGTCGCAGCACCGGAGATCTTCGCCGCGGACGAAGCGGCGGGACTGCTCCTGGAGGAGGACCTGGGGGACGAGCCGGTGGCGCAGGAGCGCCTGGCATTGTCCGACCTTATTGCAGCCGCGGATGTGCTGGTCGCCATCCAGCACGCCGCACCCCCACCGAACCTTCCAGTATGGGACGCCGCGACCATGGCCGCCACCGCACTGGCCACCCTGTTCGACTGGTGGTGGCCAGCCATGTTCGGCGCCGACGCCCCCGCCGCCGCGCGCCAGGACTTCGCCGCGGCGCTCGAGGCGATGCTGGCCCCTGTCGCGGCCGGGCCGGCCTGCTTCGTCCACCGCGACTTCTTCGCCGGCAACCTCCACTGGCTGCCGCAACGAAATGGCGTCCGCCGGATCGCCGTGCTCGACTTCCAGAATGCCGCGATCGGCCATCCGGCCTATGATCTCGCCTCCCTGCTGCAGGATGCGCGCCGCGACATCCCACGGGAGTTGGCCGAACACGCCATGGCCCATTACCTGGACACGCACGCGGTGCTCGACGCGGCGGCATTCCGGGCCGCGTACGCTGCCTGCGCGGCGCAGCGACACTTGCGGATCGCCGGCCAATGGGTGCGCCTCGCCCGCCGCGACGGCCGACCGGGCTACCTGATCCACGGCCCGCGCACCTGGCGTCTGCTGGAGCAGGCGGTCCGCGAACCGGTCGCCGCACCACTCGCCGTCGCGCTCGATCGCTGGATACCGCCGGATCGACGCTGCAACCCACCGGGCCTCGCGGCATGACCCCGCGCCACGCCATGCTGCTGGCGGCCGGCCTCAGCACGCGGATGCGGCCGCTCACGGACCGGACCGCCAAGCCGCTGCTGCCCCTGGGCGGGCGGGCGCTCATCGACCATGCGCTCGACCGGCTCAACGAGGCAGGCGTGGAGACCGTCGTCGTCAACACCCATTGGCGGGCAGATCAGGTGGAGGGCCATCTCGCGGCGCGCACCCACCCGCGCATCATCGCGCGCCGCGAGGCCTCCCTGCTGGACACCGGCGGCAGCGTGAAGGCGGCACTTGACCTGCTGGGACCCGGTCCCTTCTTCGTTGTCAACGGCGATGCCTTCTGGGTGGACGGGCCGCGACCGGCGCTCGCCCGGCTGGCTTCCGCATTCGACCCCGCCGAGGTGGACGGCGTGCTGTTGGTCCACCGCAGCTTCCAGGTGCATGCCGATGTCGGCTTCGGCGACTTCGCGGTGGACCCCTGGGGCGCGCTGCGCCGACGCGGCGAGCGCGAGGTGGTGCCCTATATCTATGCCGGACTTCAGCTCGTCGCGCCCGCGCTGCTCGCCGGCACGCCGGACGGGGCGTTCAGCATGAACCGGGCCTGGGATACCGCCATGGCGGCGGGC
Organism: Acetobacteraceae bacterium; assembly: GCA_025452005.1. Lineage (GTDB taxonomy): Bacteria > Pseudomonadota > Alphaproteobacteria > Acetobacterales > Acetobacteraceae > JAMXLO01. The sequence goes on from JANWJK010000244.1 coordinate 6,057, forward strand.
CGGCTGCGGGCAGTGGTGCACGACGGGCTGTGGTTCCATCTCTCCAGACCGGCGGACCTGGCCGAGGCAGAGTCCATCTTGCAGGCGCGACTGACGGGGGAAACACGCTGAACCTGTATACCATCCCTCCCGGCGTGCCGTTTCTCGATACGCTGGCAACGGAATGGCTGGAGAGCAGCGGCGGCGACCCATTGGCTGTTTCGCGCGGGATGATCCTGCTGCCGACGCGCCGCGCCGCGCGGTCGCTGGCCGAGGCGTTCCTGCGCGCCTCTAGCGGACGGCCCTTGCTGCTGCCACGGATCACAGCGGTCGGCGCGCTGGACGAGGCGCCCCTGACGCTGGCCGGTGCGCTCGATCTGCCGCCGGCGGTGGAGCCGGCCCGGCGGCTGGCGGCGCTGACGAGGCTGATCCTGGCGATGCAGGGCGCGAATGGCGCGCCGCGCACCGCCGACCGCGCCTGGCCCCTCGCCGCCGAGCTTGCTGCGCTGATCGACGAAGCGGAGCGGGCGGAGATCGATCTGGCGAGAAGGCTGCCCGAGGCAGCCGACCCAGCCTACGCCGCACACTGGGCGCACACCCTGACCTTCCTCCACATCGTGACGCGAAGCTGGCCGGACTGGCTGGCGGAGCAAGGACTGATGACCCCGGCGGCGCGCCTGGTAGCCCTGCTCGATGCACAGGCCGCCGCCTGGGGCACGGCACCGCCGGTCGAGCGGGTGCTGGCCGCCGGCACCACCGGCGGCATCCCGGCGGTGGCGCGGCTGCTGCGCGTGGTCGCGCGGCTGCCGAAAGGCGCCGTGGTGCTGCCGGGCCTGGATACCACAATGTCGGAGCGCGCCTGGGCCGGGCTCGATGACTCGCATCCGCAGGCAGGTCTGGCCGGCCTGCTGCACCGATTGGGCGCCACGCGAGACGATGTCGCTGCATGGCCTGGTGCAGCGCCAGACGACGCCAGGACGGCCAGGGCGGCGACGATATCCCGCGCCCTCCTGCCGGCTGTCGCACTGGCGGAGTGGCGGACCGCGGCACCCGAGGAGGTCGACGGTCTGTCCCTGCTGTCGCCTGCCGACCAGCAGGAGGAAGCCGCCGCGATCGCGATGGTGTTGCGCGAGGCGCTCGAAACCGCGGGAGCCACCGCGGCGCTGGTGACGCCTGATCGGGACCTGGCCGGCCGGGTGGCAACGGAGCTGATGCGCTACGGCGTGGTGGCGGACGACAGCGCAGGCGAGGCGCTGCGGGATTCGCCTCCCGCCGTGTTCCTGCGGCTGCTGGCTAATGCCGTGGCGGAGGGGCTGGCGCCGGTCGCGCTGCTGGCACTGCTGAAGCATCCGCTGGCTGCGGCCGGACTGTCGCCCGCCGCCTGCCGTGCGGCGGCGCGGTCGCTCGAGCTGGCCTGCCTGCGCGGCCCCCGTCCGCAGCGCGGCGTGGCGGGACTGCGTCGCGCGCTCGGACGGGCCCGCGACGACACCGCGTTCCTGGAACGGCTGGAAGCCTGCCTGGAACCGGCGCTGCGGATCGATACCGCGGTGGTGGTGGCACCGGGGCTGGCGCTCGCCGCGTTGGTCGAGGCGGGCGAGCGGCTCGCCGCCACCGACGAGTTGCCGGGGCCGTCGCGCCTGTGGGCAGGCGAGGAAGGCGAGGCGCTGGCGACCAGGCTCGCCGAGGTGCAGGCGGCGCTGCCGCTGCTGCCGGAGCAGCCGCATGGTGTGCTGCCCGGCCTGCTTGACGCGATGCTGGAAGGTGCCGTGGTGCGCAGCCGCCGCGCGCTGCGGGGGCGCAGCGGCACCGAACATCCGCGAGTGTTCATCTGGGGACTGCTGGAAGCACGATTGCAGGCGGTGGACCTGATGGTGCTGGGCGGCCTCGCCGAGGGCGTGTGGCCGCCGGCGAGCGACCCCGGCGCCTGGTTGTCGCGCCCGATGCGCGCTCGCGTCGGACTGCCGTCGCCGGAGGAGATCATCGGCCAGTCGGCGCATGATTTCGTGTCCTGTGCCGGCGCGGCCCCGACGGTGGTGCTGTCGTGTCCCCGGCGGCGGGACGGCGCGCCGGTGGTGCCGGCCCGCTGGCTCACCAGGCTGGAGACCCTGCTGGCCGGCCAGGGGAAGCGCCTGCCCGAACACCCCGCCACCGGCTGGGTTCGTGCGCTGGACCAGCCGGCGACGACGCCGCAACCGGTAGGCCCGCCCCGACCATGTCCGGCCGTCGCCTTGCGGCCGCGCAGGCTGTCGGTGACCGAGATCGAGACGTGGCTGCGCGATCCCTACGCGATCCACGCACGTCACGTGCTGAAGCTGGCGAAGCTGCGGCCACTCGACGAGGCCACGGACGCCGCGGACTACGGCAGCCTCGTGCATGCCGGGATGCGGCATTTCCTGGAGGAGTTCGGCACGCGCTGGCCGGCCGATGCGGCCATGCACCTGCGGCGGACGATGGCACGCGCGCTGGCCGAGGCCGGTCTGCGCGAGGCGCTGGCGGTCTGGTGGACGCCTCGGCTGGAGCGGATCGCCGACTGGGTCGCCCAGGCGGAGGCGGAACGCCGCGCCACGCAGCCCCCCATGGCGCTGGTCCCCGAGGCGAGCGGCTTGCTGGAATTGCAGCGTCCAGGGGGGCCGTTCCGGCTTGCCGGCCGTGCCGACCGGATCGAGCGGCGGCAAGCCGGAAGGCTGGCGATCCTCGACTACAAAACCGGGAGGCCGCCGAGCCAAAAGGACGTGGATGCCGGCCTGGCGCCGCAACTGCTGCTGGAGGCAGCGATGGCCGAGGCCGGCGCGTTCGGCGATGCGATCTCGGGGGCGTCGGAGGAGCTGACCTACTGGCACCTGACCGGCGGTTTCCACGCCGGGGAACTCAGGACGCTGTTCAAGGCGGATGCGGCCGCGATCGCCGCGGCGGTTGGTGAGGCGCGCGTGGCGCTGTGCGCGCTGATCGATGCCTACGATGCGCCGGGCCGCTGTTACCTGTCGCAGCCGCAGCCCGGGTCGGCGCCACGTTTCTCCGATTACACGCAGCTTGCCCGCGTGGCCGAGTGGGCGGCGGCGGGAGACGAGTGATGAGCGGCCTGGGAACCTCGCCGCGCGACCGCGCCAGCGCGGGACAGCTTCAGGCCTCCGATCCATCCGTGTCGGCCTTCGTCGGTGCATCGGCCGGGTCCGGCAAGACCAAGCTGCTGACCGATCGGCTGCTGCGCCTGATGTTGTCTGGTGCGGCACCGGAGCGCATCCAGTGTCTCACCTTCACCAAGGCCGCCGCCGCTGAGATGGCGGTTCGGCTGCAAAGGACCCTCGGCAGGTGGGTCACGCTGGACGATGCGCCTCTGTCGCGCGAACTGCACGCACTCGATATCGCACCCTCGTCGGATACCCTGGCCGCGGCACGGGCATTGTTCGCGCATGTGCTCGATCTGCCGGGGGGCATGCGCATCGGCACGATCCATGCGTTCTGCCAGTCGCTGCTGCGCCGCTTCCCGCTCGAGGCGTCGCTGTCGCCGCAGTTCCGCCTGGTCGATGACCGCGACGCCGAGGATGCCCTGACCGAAGCGCGCGAAACCATGCTGGCGCATGCGAGCACGCCCCGCATGGCCAGCGCGCTGGTTACACTGGCAGGCCTGGCATCCGCCGACCAGTTCGGCACGCATGTCGCGTCGTTGCAGCGCGATCTGCCGAAGCTGAAGGAGGCACTCACGCTGGGCGACACGATCGAGGACGCCCAGCGCCGCGCACTCGCAGTTCCCGCTGGGACGGAGGCAGAGATCATCACGCTTGCGGTGAATTGGCAGGCGGAGCCGGCGCTGCGTGAGGCAGCGCGGACCGTCCAGCGTCTGGGCGCGGCGCAGTGCGCCGAACGCGCGGGCCGCATGCTCGATTGGCTCGGTTTGGACGCGCCGGAACGCGCAGAGCACTGGCCGCACTGGTGCGACGAATTCCTGACCGCGAAGGGTGAGGCGCGCGCGGCGAGCCGGTTCGCGTCCAAGGCGGCGACCGACGCCGATCCCGACATAGCGCGCCATTTCCTCGACGAATGCGACCGCATCATCGCAACGAACGACGCCTGTGCAGCATTGCGCGTCGCCGCGGTGTCGGCGGCGCTGGTGACGCTCGCCGCGCCCGTGCTGCGGGCTTACGCGGAGCACAAGGAGTCGTCCGGTCTGCTCGACTACGACGACCTGATCGACCGCACGTCCACCCTGTTGGTCGATCCAGGTGCAGCCTGGGTGCTCTACAAGCTGGACGGTGGCCTCGATCACCTGTTGCTGGACGAGGTGCAGGATACCGCGCCTGAGCAGTGGCAGATCGCACAGGCACTGACAGAGGAGTTCTTCGCCGGCGCCACGGCGCGCGACACCCATCGCACCGTGTTCGCCGTCGGCGATCGCAAGCAGTCGATCTATTCGTTCCAGGGCGCCGACGTCGATGCCTTCGACCGGTCCCACCGGCTGCTCCGGCTGCGGGTGGAGGCGGCCGACAAGCCGTGGCGGGACGCACAGCTCGACGTGTCGTTCCGTTCCACGCGGCCGGTGCTGGAGCTGGTCGATCGCGTCTTCGCCGATCCGCTCGCCGCTTCCGGTGTGGTCGAGTCCGGGCAGACGCTGGCTCATTTTGCCGATCGCGCGGAGCACGCCGGGGCGGTCGAGCTGTGGCCGCTCGCGCCGCTGCCCGAAACCGCGGAAGCGGAGCCTTGGGCGGTGCCCGATCAGAACCGTGGCCTGACCTCCGCGCCGCAGCGTCTGGCGGAGACGCTGGCACGCTGGATCGCACGGGAAGCCGGCGGTGGGGTGCCGCTGGAGAGCAGGGGACGGCCGCTCATACCCGGCGACGTGATGGTTCTCGTGCGCCGACGCAACGAATTCGCGCGCGCCCTGGTGCGAGGATTGAAGTCGCTCGGCGTGCCGGTGGCGGGCCTGGACCGGCTGGTGCTGACCGAGCAACCGGCAGTGCAGGACCTGATAGCGCTCGCCGATGCGCTGCTGCTGCCGCAGGACGACCTGACCTTCGCCTGCCTGCTGACCAGCCCGCTTGGCGGTTTGTCTGATGACAGCCTGATGGACCTCGCGATCGGCCGGGGCGGGCCGTTGTGGGAGGCGCTGCGCCGCCGGGCGGAGGAGCGGCCGGAATGGCGCGCGGCCTGGGCGTTCTTTGCCACGTTGCTGGCGCGGGTGGACTACGTGTCGCCCTACGCGCTGTTCGCCGAGGCGCTGGGACCTCTCGGCGGGCGGTCTCGGCTGTATGCACGGCTGGGCCCCGAAGCCGCCGAACCGGTCGATGAGCTGCTGAATGCGGCGCTCTCCTATGCTCGCATGCACCCGGCGTCATTGCAGGGGTTCCTGCACTGGCTGCGCCGCTCGGGCGCCGAGGTGAAACGGGAGGCGGAAGGGGCGGGAAGCCTGGTACGGGTGATGACGGTGCATGGGGCCAAGGGGCTGCAGGCACCCCTGGTCATCCTGCCGGACACCACGTCGTTGCCACCGGACGAAAGGGCCGTCCTGTGGGCAACCGATCCGGCCACACGTCTGCATGTGCCGATCTGGTCACCGCTGCGCGAGGTGCGCTGCAACGCCGCCCAGCGACTGCGCGACGCGGCGGAACGGCGGCGGATGGAGGAACACAATCGCCTGCTGTATGTGGCGCTGACCCGCGCCGAGGACCGGCTGCTTGTGTGCGGCTGGCAGAAGCTGCGCGGGCCGAGCGACGAGTGCTGGTACCGGCTGGTCGAACGCGGCTTCGACAGCTTGCCGGCCGAGCGGGCGCCGTTCGACGGCTGGGACGGCGAACGACGCCGCTACGCCACCCCGCAGCTTGCGGCACCGGCACGAGAGCGGGGCCAGGCGATGCGGCCGCAGGCGCAGCCTCTGCCGCCCTGGGCCGGCACGGCGCCGAGCTGGCGCGCCGGTGCCCTGCCCGCCGAACCTGGCCGCCCCGAGCGGCTGGCACCCAGCCGGCCCGAGAACGTCGAACTCGGACCGGTGCCGGCCGCGGCCACACCGCTCGCGGCCCGGGAGGCGGCGAGCAACAGGTACCACCGCGGCACCTTGCTGCACTCGCTGCTACAGCACCTGCCGGACCTCCCGCGCGATCGGCGTGAGGCCGCGGCGTCCGCCTGGCTGGATCGGCCCGGCAACGGCCTGCCCGCCGGCGAGACCGAAACGCTGACGCGAGAAGTGCTGGGGATCCTCGACCACCCGGAGCTTGCACCGCTGTTCAGTCCGGGCAGCCGCGCCGAAGTGCCGCTGACCGGCCTGGTCGGCGGAACCGTGGTCGGCGGGCTGGTGGATCGGCTGGCGGTGCTGGATGACCGCGTGCTGATCGCCGACTACAAGACCAACCGCCGCCCTCCGACGAGCGTCGAGGACACGCCGCTGTTGTACCGGCGGCAGATGGCGGCCTACCGTGCGGTTCTGCGCGACATCTTCCCGGGCCGCACCGTGGTCTGCGCGCTGGTCTGGACCCAGACATCGCAGGTTGTCATGCTGCCTGACGAACTGCTTGACCTGCCTGCCGCGGCCCCCACCTGAATTGTAACTGAACCATCGAGGCTGAGATGAGCACGAACACCAAGCCGGTCACCGACCAGACGTTTTCCGCCGATGTGCTGAAGGCCGAAGGGCCTGTGCTGGTGGACTTCTGGGCCGAGTGGTGCGGCCCCTGCAAGATGATCGGACCGGCATTGGAAGAGCTCGCGGGCGAATTCGCCGGCAAGCTGACGGTCGCCAAGGTGAACATCGACGACAACCCGGTGACGCCGAACAACTACGCCGTGCGGGGTATTCCGACCCTGATCCTGTTCAAGAATGGCCAACCCGCGGCGACGCAGGTCGGCGCGCTGCCGAAGAGCCGGCTGAAGGACTGGATCTCGGCGAATATCTGACCGCCCGTCGAAGGCGTCAGGGCGTGACTGACAGCAGCGCCGGCGCAACCGCGTCGAGCGTCAGCGTGACGCTGGCGACACGCCCGAGCGCCTGCCGCTTCCTGATGTCATAGACCTCGGCCAGCTGCGGCAGCGTCAGGACAACCGTCTCGTCTGCCGCATCGGCGGCGAAGTCGCGCTGCACGCCGATGATCATGTCCTTGCCATGGCGCCAGGTGTGGCTGGTGACATCGCCATTGGGTGCCTCCAGGCGCACGCGCGGGGTGACGCCGAGGGATGCGCCGGTCAGCTCGCCGGGCGCGATCAGCCGCAACATGCCGGCGTCGAGCAACGGCTGCGGCAGGCGTCTGCTGTGCGCATCGAACACGCCAGGCTGCACGTCGGCGATCGCCGTTCCGCCTGCCTCGGCGAATTCGCGGATCGCGCGCGCATCGTCCGGCGACAACGCGATCGCGTGCGGCAGGATCAGCGCCTTGAACCCACGGCTTCGCAGGTCGCGGGCGGATGTCACATAGACCGGCTGCAGGCCAAGATGGGTGATTGCGCGCTCATACGCCCACATCGCGTCGCGCGCCGCATTGGCCCCCAGCTCGGTCTCCGCGGTCCGGGTCATCCATGCATCGCCGTTCGGCTTCTGCTCCAGCATCCACTGCGTGCGAAAACTCGCCGGCGAGTGGAGTATGGCGACGGCGTCAAACTGCGGCTCGCCGGCGATCAGCAGCCTGCCGATGCCGCCACGGATCTCCGCGAAGGTTGCGGCATACGCTTCGCCTCGGGTGCCCACCGTCGCGTCGTCGCGCACAGTGGCATCTTCGCCATCCCAGAGGATGATGCCGCGGCTGCCGGCCAGCAGGTTGCGCCAGATCGCGTGGATTTGGCGTGGCTCGCCGCCGAATGACGTGTTGAGCATGATCAGATGCGGATTGAGCGAATGCGCGAGCGGCGGATCGTCGAGCTCCATCACGTCCACCGCATCGACGAGCAGCGAATAGTCGTAGCCGCCCCAGCCTGGAATCTGCACGCCCTCGATCGCGGCGAGCGCCGTCGGATCGGCGGAATGCACGGCGTCGGTGCCCATGCGCAGCGCCCTGGCGAACGCGAGGTCCATCCACGCCTTGAAGTCCGCCCAGGCAGCGAAGTTGTCATCCGCGCGACGCATCGCCTGGCGCGTCGTTTCCGGCCGCACGTCCTGCCATCGCGAGAAGTCGGTGCCCCATTCCGCGTTCAGCGCAGCGAGCGAGCCGTAACCCTGCCGCAGCCATTCGCGCATCCCCTCCAACGAGGCCGGCGACAGATCGAAGTCGAAGAACGCGGTGAGATCGGCAATGCCGGTCTCGTCGCCCAGACTGTAGTACAGCGGACGGTAGGGCGACTGCTCGTGCACGGTGGCGATCAGGCGATCGCGGATGCGCTGCTGCCATACCGGATCGGCAAAGCTCGGATCGCGCCGGAATATGGTCTGGTCGTCGGGGTTCTGCCGCAGCCGCTGTTGCGCCTCGACGAACCGCCAGTTCACCTCCCGAGGCGGAGACCAGCGATGGTACGACGCGTAGAAGTCGGTTGCTATGTTCTCGACATACCAAGACAGGCCCACCGCCTGCATGGGCGCAAACTGCCGCTGCACCGGTGCTCCGGTGCCGTCACGGTCAGCCATCACCATGGCTGCGCTGACCCCGAGGCGCTTCAGCGCGGCGTAGGCCGGCGCGTTGCGCGATTGCCACTGGATGATCTCATAGTCGTCCCATGCGGCGCGTGCAGGCACCGCCGCCGCCAGCAGCGCTGCCGCGGCGATCAGCCGGAGCGCGGCCCTCACCCGAGCGCCGCGACCAGCGCCTCTGCGCTGCGACCATTTGCGATCGCGGCGGCGCGGCCATCCCAATGGACGCCGCCGACGCGGGCAAAGGCGTGGTCGGCATCGCGATAAACGTAGGCGGCGATCTGCCGGTGACCCTTCACAGCTTCCACCACCCTGGCACGGCCCTCGGCCGGAAAGAACTCGTCCTTGTCGGCAATGTGGACGATCAGCGGCTTGGTCACCTTGGCGAGATCGCCGAGCAGCTTGTCGAGCCCGACCCGTAATACGAGACATTGGCATCGGCGTCTGATTGCTCGGCCATCATGAAGGCGAGACGACCGCCCAGGCAGTAACCCATCGTGGCGACGCGGCCGTTGGCGCCAGGCAGCTTGCGCGAAGCGGCAACCGTGGCCTTGAGGTCGTCGATCCCCTTCGCCTGGTCGAATTTGCCGAACAGTTCGAAGGCCCGCTTCCACTCGGCTTCGGACTTGTCGGTGATGTCGATGCCTGGCTCGATGCGCCAGAACAGGTCGGGACAGACGGCGATGAAGCCCAGGTCCGCGACCCAGGCGGCGATGTCGCGCATCGCCTGGTTCACGCCGAAGATCTCCTGGATCAGCACGACGACGCCCGCCGGCCGGTTTTTCGGCTCGAGGTGATAGGCCGAGAAGCTGCCCGTGCCGTCGGCGGCCGTGATGGTGATGCTGGCCATGAATACCTCCCGTTCCTCCGCGGCGGGAGTGTGCCGCGATGGTTGGCGGGCACAAGGCCTGCCCCGGGATGGCTTCAGGCGAACAGCGACGCGCTCAGTTGACCGAGCGCGATCCCCTGCAACGTCACGTCATGGTTGGCCGACAGATGCAGTACCGCCGCGCCGGACGAATCCCCGGTGGCGCCGGCGATATAGCTGCCGATCTCGGTCGCGGAGGCGTGGACACCGGTGGGGTCGGTGACGACCAACCGGTCGATTACGGGCTTGAAGTCGGCGATCAGGTCCTGTGCCGCGTCCGACGCGGCCAGCACGAACACCGCGGCACCGCTCCCGGCCTCCAGGTAGTTGCTGCCGGCCGCGGCGGAGAAGCTGTCCGAACCGCTGCCGCCGAACAGGTAATCGCGGTTCGGGCCGCCGACCAGCGTATCGTTCCCGGAGCCGGCATACAGCAGGTTGATCCCCGCGCCGCCGATGATCGTCACGTTGCCGGACCCGGTCTCATAGA
>JANWJK010000245.1 GCA_025452005.1 Acetobacteraceae bacterium
CCCTTGCGGGAAGGGGTTGGGGGGAGGGGGCCCATCCGCATCCTCACGCCCCCCTCAGCCTTGGATTGATCACCACGTACAGCACATCCGCCAGCAGATTCAGCATCACGTAAAGGAACGCCGTCACCAGCACGACTCCCTGCACAACCGGATAGTCACGGTTGAACACCGCATCGACGACCATCTTGCCGAAACCAGGAATGCTGAACACCTGCTCGGTCAGCACCGCTCCCGAGAACAACGTGCCGAGCTCCAGCGCACCCAGCGTCACCACCGGGATCAGCGCATTCCGCAGCGCATGCCTGATCACCACGACGAACTCGCGCAGCCCTTTCGCGCGCGCCGTTCGCACATAATCCTGATCCAGCGACGTCAGCATCGCACTCCGCGTATGCCGCATCAGGATCGCGGCGATCGCGTTGCCCAGCACGAACGCCGGCATGATGGTGGTGGCGAGCGACTGCTGCCAGTCCTCGGTCAGCGGCACATAGCCCGACGGCGGCAGCCAGCCCAGCTCGACCGAGATCAGCAGGATCATCATGATGCCAAGCCAGAAGTTCGGCGTGGACAGCCCCGCCAGGCCGACCGCGTTGGCAACGTAGTCCCAGAACCCGTTGCGATACACCGCGGCGATGATCCCTGCCGGCACGCCGATCAGCACCGCGATGATGAACGCCATGGTGCCCAGTTGCAGCGTGACCGGCAGCTTCTGAAAAATGAGCTGCGCCACCGGCTGGCGGAGGCGCCAGGAGAATCCGAGATCTCCCTGTAGCACATTGCCCATCCAATGCAGGTACTGCACCGGCAGCGACCGATCGAGCCATAGCTCGGCGCGGATCTGCGCCAGCACCTGCGGATCGCCGCGCTCTTCGCCGGCCATCACCAGCGCGGGATCGCCCGGCATGAGCTGTTGCAGGCAGAATACCAGAACGCTGACCAGCAGCAGGGTCGGAATGACCTGCGCGATGCGCGTGCCGAGGTGTCCGCGCACTACTTCGCAATCTCCATGCCCTGGATGCGGATCATGCCATCGGGTATCGGACGAAACCCGTTCAGCTTCGTCGACATCGCCACGATGTTGCGGGCGCTATAGAGATAGGTCAGCGGTAGATCGCGCCGCAGCTCCTGGAACAACTGGCTGTAGATCGGACGCCGTTTCGCCAGATCCGTCGTGCCGCGACCCTCGTCGAGCAGCCGGTCCACCGTGGGATTGCTGTAGTGACTGGCGTTGTTGCCCTGCCCGCTGTGCAGGAACTGATAGGTGTTGCCGTCGACATCGACGCGCCCCGACCAGCCGATCAGATAGAGCTCATAGTCGCCCCGTACCGATGCCTGCAACGACGAAGCGAACTCGATCGCCTGGATCCGCAGCTCGAATCCGGCCTCCGCCACCATCGACTGTATCACTTCGGCCACTTGCATCTGTTCAGGCTGGTTCGGCGTCATCAGCTCGACCTTGACCGGCAACGTCACGCCGGCCTGCTTGAGCAGCGCCTTCGCCTTCGCGATGTCGCGTGGCGGGGGCGGCAGCGCTTCGTCATAGAACGGCGAACTCTGCGACACCGGCTGCACGTTCGGTGCAAACAGATCGTTGAACACAACGCTGACCAGTGCGGCGCGGTCGATCGCCGCATCGAACGCCTGACGCACCAACGGGTTCTTGCCATACGGCGTATCGGCACGCGGGCCGTTGACCAGGTTGTTGGTGATGTCGGCATGGCCGAGAGCATCCGATACCGCGAGCTTCAGCCTGGAATCCGCCTTCACCACCGCGACATCGGTGGGCGCGACGTATTCGACCAGATCGCTGGTGCCGGCCTTCAGGTTCGCCAGACGCACCGATGAATCCACGAATACCTGATACACGACCTTGTCGAAGTGGATGCTCTTGGCGTCCCAGTAGCCAGGGAAGCGCTCCAGCGTCACATGGTCCTGCGGCACGCGCTCGACGAATTTGAACGGACCGCTGCACACCGGATGATTGGAAAAATCCTTGCCTGCCGTCTCGGTCGCCTTGGGCGGATAGATCATGCCGGCGCGGTCGGTAAGCTGCGTCAGAAACGCACCCGACGGCGTCTTCAGGACGATCCGGACGGTGGCCGGGTCTACCATCTCGATGTGATCGATCGAGCTGATCTCGGCCTTGCGGAAGCTGCCCTGCATCGTCAGGTGCCGCTCCAGCGAATACTTCACCGCCGCCGCGTCCAGTACCTCGTCGTTCTGGAACTTCACGCCCTGCCGCAGATGGATGACCAGCGTCTTGTCGTCGGTCCACTCGTAGCCGGTGGCGAGCTGCGGCACGATGTTCAGCTTCGCATCGATGTCGAACAGCTTGTCGCACAGCCCGGCGAACACGATGCGCCCGACATACGTGGTGGCCAGCGTCGGATCGAGCACGTCGAGATCCTGCCGCAACGCGATCCGCAGCGTCTGTGAGAACGCTGGCATCGCAGTAACCAACAGGCAGGCGCTGGCCAGCAGGAGACGGCGCATGATGAAGCTCCCCGGTGTCGTTGTTATGGCGATCAGGTAGGCGGTCTTCCCTCGCGCACAATGGCAGCGTCGATCACGGCGCGATCGAACACGCCACACGGGCTGTCGGCACCCGCGAGGAAGCGGCGGAACACCGCGAACCGCTCCTGGCTCACCGCATGGAGCCGTCGCAGCTCGCGAAGCGGGTCGGGATGGTCGTCGGTGCGGATATCGAGGTCGGGATAGGCATCGCGCGTGCAGACCTTCAGCGCCGCCGACTGCTTGCCGCGCTTGTCGCCGCCGGCCGCCTCGCCCGCTTCCAGCGCGCTGATCAGCCGCTCGGCAAGCGAACCCGCCGCGCGCTGGAACGCTTCCAGCGTGCGCTCCACGACCGCCGCCCCGGCCAGCATGTTGCCGGCGACGGACACATCCGTTCCGCGCACCGCGCCGCACCAGGACACGCAGTCTTCGCCGGTACGCTGCGCGATGCGACCTCGCGCATCGATCATGTGCAGTTGGCGGTGGTCGCGGCCGGCATCCCCGGCCAGCAGTCCGGACGCGACGTCATCGGCTGCCTCGCCCGCGCGCAGCCGCGCCATGCCCGCCGCTGCATATATCGGGTTGATCAGCGCCTGGGTGGCGAGCGCCGCAACGCCGCCCTCGACATGGATCGCCAGCGCGCCGACGGCGAAGAAGCGCGTCGCCACCGCCGCGCCAAGCGCGCCGGTCGCCGGATCGCGCACCAGAATGGACCAGGTCATCCATTGCCCCCTTTGGAGCAATCCTTGCCGCTTGGGCGAACCGCCGCAAGCGAGGCAGGCTCGTCGGCGCCGAAATCGCGCGTGCTACCCGAAGATTTGCCTCGTGCAGATCGGGATCGCGCCATACCGTCGGCCAGATGGCGTACGGAACCCTTACGCCACCTGCCGATCAGCAACCCTTGTCCGCGACGGTTAGGCTCGGCGCCGGCGGATCACGCCGAGACCGGCAAGACCGGCGCCGAGGAGGGCAAGTGTCGCCGGTTCCGGGATGGGGGCACCGCTGGTGAAGGTGACTTCACTCAAGAAATCCCAGTCGCTGGTCGGGCCCGGGTCATGGTTCGGCGTGACAGTGATCGTCCCGCCGGTCAGCGACAGGCCGGATACCGTCAGCAGTTCCGAGGTCGCCGACAGCGCCGAGATCACGGGCAGATAAGTGGTCCCGTCGATGGTCAGGCTGATCGGGGCGACGACGCCACCGACGTCGGTATTGTCCACGGCCACTGCGCCCGACCCCACCGTCGGGGCGCCGGCAAAGTGGAAGGTGATGGTGGGATCGCCGTGCGACCGCCAGTCCCAGCCGACGTAGGGTCCGGTGCCGGAAATGTTCGACACGGTGTACCATGGAGCCAGTTCGGCGTGGCCATCGGTGAGGGCGCCCACGCCACCACTCAGGGGCGCATTGTCCACAGTCGGCGAACCCGAACCGGTGTAGGTCCCATCCCAGTAGTTGAACGTGCCACCGGCGGCCTGGCCGTCCCCGTTGGGCATGTCGTAGCTGGTGACGGCAAGCACACTGGCCTGGGCCGAGCCGGCCGCAAACGACAGGGCAGCGGCAAGGGTAGCCCCGGCCAGTTTGATGTGCTTCATGGTCATGCGAGGCCCTTCCGACCGAGTGATAATTCCCTTTTAGCAATTTTCGGGCCAACCTAGAAGATTGTACGATTCTAATATTTTAGGGGAAGTGGTCGTCCGCCACTTTTCGAAAGTGTAAGATTCTTCGACTTCGTTCGGCCGGTTTCCAATTCGGGGGAGGCGGAGCTGTGTGGGCGTCGAAATATCGACGATCGAGAAGTTCTTTCCCCCTCCCGGGCAACGGAATCGTGTCGCCACCCTCGCCGCTCAGCCGACTCGCCGCAAGCCGGCTAAGCTCAGCCGAATGCAGTCCCGTGGCCCGATCACGACCGACCTCGTCCTGCTCGGCGCCGGCCATGCGCACGTCGAGGTTCTGCGCCGCTTCGCCATGCGCCCGGAGCCCGGCGTCCGCCTGACCCTGATCGGCCGCGAGCCGGAGACGCCCTATACCGGCATGCTGCCCGGGCTGATCCGCGGGGACTACACGTTCGATCAGGCGCATATCGACCTCGCACCGCTGGCCGCGAGTGCCGGTGCCCGGCTGATCCTGGCGGAGGCGACCGCGATCGATCTCGCCGGACGCCATCTCGTGGTGACCGGCCGGCCCGTGGTGCCGTTCGACCTGCTGTCGATCGATATCGGTGGCGAGCCGGCAATGCCGCCGGGCAGCGGCCTGCCGGTCAAGCCGATCGGCCAGTTCCTGACGCGGCTGTCGGCGCTGGAGGAGACGATGCGACCCGGCGTGCGGATCGCTGTCGTCGGCGGCGGCGCAGGAGGGACGGAGCTGGCGCTCGCGCTGGCACGACGCTACCGCGAGCAGGTACGCATCGTGCTGGTGTGCGAGGCGGCGGAGCCGCTCGCTGGCGCACCGTCCTATGCGCGCCGCGCCGCCCGCACCGCGTTGGTCGATGCCGGTGTGGAACTGGCCTGTGGCGTCAGCGCCGGCGGCTGGACCGACGGCAGGCTCGCGCTGTCGGACGGCAGCTTTCTGGAGGTGGAGACCGCGCTCTGGGCAACCGGTGTGGTGGGGCCGGCGATCCTCGCCGCCGCGGGCCTCGCCTGCGACGCGGCAGGTTGCGTGCAGGTGGATGCCACGCTGCGCAGCACCAGCCACGGGTTCGTCTTCGCCGCCGGCGACTGCGCGGCGATCGATCGCCATCCACGGCCGAAGGCCGGCGTCTGGGCGGTGCGCGCCGGAGCACCGCTGGCCGGCAATCTGCGCCGTGCGGTGCGCGGCAAGGCGCTGCGGCGCTGGCGACCGCAATCGGACGCGCTCGCGATCGTTGGTCTCGGCGACGGACGCGCCCTGGCATGGCGCAATGGCATCGCGGTCTCCGGCCGGCCGGTATGGCGGTGGAAGGATTGGATCGACCGGCGCTGGATGCGCATGTACCAGGAGCCGATGGCGCCCATGCAGGGCGACGATCCGATGCGCTGCGGCGGCTGCGGTGCCAAGGTCAGCGCGGACGTGCTGGCGGGTGCCCTGGCGAATCTGCCCCGGTCGCCGGGCCCCAATGTGCTGATCGGTCTGGATGCGCCGGACGATGCGGCGGTGATAGTCCCGCCGCCCGGAATGGCGGTGGTGCAGAGCGTCGATCACTTCCGCGCCTTCATCGACGATCCGTTCGTGTTCGGAGAAATTGCCGCGGCGCATGCGCTCTCCGACCTGCACGCTATGGGCGCGCGTCCCTGGACGGCGCTCGCTGTCGCCGCGGTGCCCTACGCATCGAGCGACAAGATGCGGACCGAGCTGGCAGACATGCTGCAAGGCGCCAACCGCGTGCTCGCCGCCGACGGCTGCACGTTGGTGGGCGGCCACAGCGCCGAGGCATCCGAACCGGCGCTCGGCTTCGCGGTGACCGGCCTGGCCGATCCGACGAAACTGCTGCGCAAGGCCGGACTGCGCGAGGGCGACGCACTGGTGCTGACCAAGCCTCTCGGCACCGGCATCGTGTTGGCCGCACATATGCGCGGACTCGCACGCGCCGAGTGGCTTCAGGCAGCGATCGCCTCCATGCGAACGAGCAATGCGACGGCATCGGTCATCCTGCAGGAGTTCGGAGCGACGGCGTGCACCGATGTCACCGGCTTCGGACTGGCGGGCCATCTCCTGGAAATGCTGAACGCGTCCGGTGTCGCCGCGGCGCTGTGGCGCGATCG
>JANWJK010000246.1 GCA_025452005.1 Acetobacteraceae bacterium
GCCTCGAATTCCTGCGCCTCGAACATCAGCGGCGCGGCCGGCACCGGGCGCAGCGGCGCGCGCGGCGCTGCGAACGCGAAGTCGTCGGGCGCATCGGGACAGAGCCGCGCGATGGTGGCTGCGCAGAAGCGGCCCTGACAGCGCCCCATGCCGGCACGTGTGGCCTTCTTCAGCGCCGGCAGCGACGTGAGGCCGCCGGTCAGTTCCTGGCGCAGGCGGCCGGCCGTTACCTCCTCGCAGCGGCATATTACGGTCTCGTCGGTCAGCGTGCCGGGGCATAGGCCGACCGGTCGGAACAGGGTCCACAGCGCGTCCTGGAATGCCAGTGCGCGGCGCAGGCTCGCGCGCGTTGCCGGTTCGTCGGGCGCGTGCCGGCCAAGATCGCGCCCCGCGGCTAGGCCTGACAGCCGGCCACGCGACATCGCCGCACGCGCGCCACCGAGCGACGCGCCGTCGCCGACCGCGAACATGCCGGGCACCGAGGTTCGCCCGTCCTCATCGGTGTCGCAGGCGAGGTGACCGAGCCCGGCATCGACGAAGCGCTGCTTCGCGCCCAGGGCACGCGCCAGACCGGTCTCCGGCTGGAACCCGAGGTTCAGCGCGACGACATCGACATCGTGGCTGCGATCTAACCCGTGGCCGGCGACCCGTGCCGTTCGCACGCGGCCGTCGCCGCGCAGTTCGATCACCCGTGCCGACCAGACCACCGGGACGCCGGCACGCTTCAGCGTCAGCAGCATACCGATACCCTCGCGCACCAGATCGGGTGCGGCGCGCGCCATGATCCAGGCCTCGCGCCACGCGGCAGGCGAAGGCCGTGGCGCCGCCTCGATCACGGCCAGCGGTTTCACGCCGCCGGCCAGCAGTTCGCAGGCAAGCTGCAGGTTGAGCGGGCCGCTGCCGGCGATCAGCACCCGCTCGCCGGGGCAGACGCGGTGCGCGCGGACCAACGTCTGCAACGAGCCGGTGGTCATAACGCCGGGCAGCGTCCAGCCGGGCGCGGGCACAGGTCGCTCATGTGCGCCCGGCGCAAGTATCAGCCGGCGCGGGCGGAACGTCACGGCACGTCCGCCGACCAATGCAGCGATCTCATCGACGGCGAAGCCGCCCCACACGGTGGCCTCGGTCTCGATGCGCGCGCCTGCGGCAAGCGCGCGGTCACGCAGTTCCAGCCCGAGACGGAACTGTGCGTCGGGCGCCGCATCGTCGTGACTGGGCGCCAGCGGCTTGGCGTATTGCCCGCCCGTCGCACTGCGTTCGTCCAGCACCACGACGGCGGCGCCGGCCTCGTCCGCCGCGATGGCCGCCGACAGGCCCGCCGGGCCGGCGCCCACCACCAGCACGTCGCAGATCAGTTCCTCCGCCTGCGCGGTTTCCGGCTCCGTGCCAAGCGGCGCGAGTGGCAAGGTCGGCTCGCCGCTCACCGCCATGCCGTCGGCCACCTTGGTCATGCAGGCGCGCTGGCCGATGCGACCATCCACCGACACCACACAGTCGAAGCAGGCGCCCATGCCGCAATACAGGCCGCGCGGCGCACCGCTGGCGGTGCGGCGGAACGCGACGATGCCGGCGGCCGACAGAGCGGCGGCGATGGTCTCGCCTTCGAGTGCCGGGATCGGCAGGCCGTCGAAATGGATCGTCACCGGGGCGCCGGTGGCGCGGATCGTCTTGTGGGAAAGGCGCATGGCGGGCCAGCATGCCGGAGAAGGACGAACCGGGCGAGGGAGCACGACATGCCGGCATCACTGGTCCGCAGCCGCGCGATGATCACGCGCGCGCTCGATCGTTATCGCTGGGAGGAGATCGCCGATGGCGCCGTGTTGCAGGAGGACGGCACCATCGCCGCGGTCTGCACGTTTGCCGACCTGCGGCGGCTGCATCCGAACGTGCCGGTGATCGGCAGCGGCAACGAGGTCCTGCTGCCGGGCTTTATCAATGGTCACCACCACGTCGGGCTGACTCCGGTGCAGCTTGGCTCACCGGACATGCCGCTGGAGCTGTGGTTCGTCACACGCATGGTGATGCGCAACGTGAACATGTATCTCGACACGCTGTATTCGGCGTTCGAGATGATCGCCTCCGGCATCACGACGGTGCAGCATCTGCACGGCTGGGCGCCGGGGAAGCTCGCCGATGTCGAGACACGCTGCGAGGACGTGATCCGCGCGTACCAGGACGTCGGGATGCGGGTATCCTACTCGTTCTCGGTGCGCGACCAGAACCGGCTGGTGTACCAGGACGACGCGGCGTTCGTCGCCAGCCTGCCGGCGGAACTGCGCGGGCCGGTGCAGCGCTGGTACGACCGGTTCCAGCTATCGCTGGATGATTTCATCGCGGTGTTCGAGGACCTGCACGGCCGGCATCACAACAAGAGCCGGGTGAAGGTCCAGTTGTCGCCGGCGAACCTGCACTGGTGTTCGGATGCGGCGCTGACACGGCTCGCCGAGACCTCGCGCAAATACGATGTGCCGCTGCACATGCATCTGCTCGAAACTGCGTATCAGAAGGAGTATGCGAGGCGGCGCGGCGACTGCACGGCGGTCGAGTACATCGACCGGTTCGGCCTGCTGGGGCCGCGGATGACGCTGGGCCACGGCGTGTGGCTGAACGAGGCGGACATCGACAGGCTGGCGGAGACCGGCACCTGCGTCTGCCACAACTGTTCGTCCAATTTCCGCCTGCGTTCGGGTGTCGCGGCGCTGAACGTGTTCGAGGCCAAGGGGATCAACACGGCGATCGGCCTCGACGAGGCCGGTATCAACGACGATCGCGACATGCTGCAGGAGATGCGCATGGTGCTGCGCGCGCACCGCGTGCCGGGCATGGACGACGACGTGCCGACGCCGGCGCAGGTGTTTCGGATGGCGACATCCGGAGGGACAAAGACCACGGCGTTCGGTGACCGGCTCGGCGTGCTGGAGGTCGGGCGCGCGGCCGACATGGTGCTGATCGACTGGCAGCAGGTGAGCTGGCCGTATCTCGATGTGGAGACGCCTCTGCTTGATGCGGTGCTGCAACGTGCGAAGTCACAGGCCGTGCGCACTGTGATCTGTGACGGCGAGGTGATCTATGCCGACGGCCGCTTCACCAAGGTGGATCGCGACGGTGCCCTGCGCGCGCTGCACGACGATCTGGGCCGCGCGCTGGCGGACGACGAGGTCGAGCGGCGGAAGCTGTCGAAGGCGCTGCTGCCGCATGTGAAGGCGTTCTACGCGAACTATTTCGACCCGGCGGCACATGCGCCATTCTATCGGCCGAGTTCCCGCATCTGACTGGAGGCAGCACATGGCCGACTATGACCTGGTGATCCGCGGCGGCACGGTGGTGACCGCCGCCGATACCTACCGCGCCGATGTCGGCGTGCGCGACGGCCGCATTGCCGCCATCGGCGAAAAGCTGGAAGGCGCCGACACGCTGGACGCCGGCGGTCTCTACGTGATGCCGGGTGGCGTGGACACGCACTGCCATATCGAGCAGTTGCGCCCCAATGGCGGCGCGGACGAGGAAAGCTTTGTCACCGGCAGTACCGCGTGCCTGGCCGGCGGCACCACGACCGTCATCACCTTTGCCGCACAGTTCAAGGGTCACGGTATCCGTGAAACGCTGGCCGAGTACCACCGGCGGGCGAGCAAGGCGATGGTGGATTATAGCTTCCACCAGATCATCACTGATCCGTCGGACAGCGTGGTACGCGACGAAATTCCCGAAGTCGTGGCGTCGGGCGTGCGCAGCCTGAAGGTGTTCCTGACCTATGAACCGTCGCATCTGGATGACCGCGAATTCATCCGCGTGCTGGCGGCGGCGCGGCGCACCGGTGCCTTGGTGACGGTGCATTGCGAGAACTACGAGGCGATCCGCTGGCGCACGGCGGCGCTGATGGAGGATGGACGCAGTGCGCCGAAGTATCATTCGTGGTCGCGCCCGAAGGTGGTGGAGCGCGAGGCGACCTATCGCGCGATCGCACTCGCAGAGATGGTGGACCAGCCGATCCAGGTGTTCCACGTATCGTGCTCGGAAGTGGCGGAGGAGATTGCGCGGGCGCAGGCGCGCGGGTTGAAGGTGTGGGCGGAGACCTGCCCGCAGTATTTCGTTCTCGGCGCCACCGACATGGATCGGCCCGGCTTCGAGGGCGCGAAGTTCATGTGCAGTCCCAGCCCGCGCGATGGCGCGACCAGCGAGGCGCTGTGGGGCGACGTGAAGCGCGGCACGCTCGATGTCGTGTCATCCGACCACAGCGGGTCGAGCTACGAGGGCGAGGGGGGGAAACGTATCCACGGCAACAACGCGCCGTTCCCCGACATTCCCAACGGCGTGCCGGGCCTCGCCGCGCGGATGCCGCTGGTGTTCAGCGAGGGCGTTTCGAAGGGGCGGATCGATATCAACACCTATGTTCGGCTCGTCGCGACAAATCCTGCGAAGCTGTTCGGATTGTATCCGCGCAAGGGCACGATCGCGCCCGGCACGGATGCGGACCTCGTGCTGTGGGATCCAGGCAAGCGCGTCACCATCACCAATGCGCTGATGCAGCACGTGATCGACTACACACCGTACGAGGGCATGGAGGTGACCGGCTGGCCGGTGGCAACCGTGAAAGGTGGGCGCGTGGCGATGCGCGACGGCAAGGTGCAGGCGGAGCCGGGGACGGGCCGATTCCTGCCGCGTGCGCCCTATGCGATGATCAAGCCGACGGGGGTGCTGCCCGACGGCTTCGACGCGTCGCGGTTCGTGTAAGGGTAATTAATGAGGGAGCCCGCGGTGACGAAGATTCTATTGGTGCAAGGGGCCAATCTCACGTTCCTGGGACGGCGTGAGCCGGAGATCTACGGCTCGACGACCCAAGCTGAGCTTGACGCGATGCTGCAGCGCCATGCGCAGGATCGCGGCTACGAACTGGAGATTTTCTACACCAACATCGAAGGCGAGGCGATCAACCGCATTTATCAGGCCACCGATGAGGGCTTCGACGGTCTGGTGATGAATCCGGCCGGCTTTACCTATGCGGGCTTTGCCTTGAAGGACTGCATCAAGGGGGCAGCGTTGCCCTATGTCGAGGTGCATATCAGCAGTATTGCGAAGCGCAACATCCACTGTGTGCTGTCCGACGTGGCGGAAGGGGTCATCACCGGTTTCGGGATGCACTCCTACATCCTCGGTCTCGATGCGATGCTTGAGATCCTGAGAAAGCGGACAGTGAGGCGTTGAGGAACGCCTGTCGTTGCGAGGCTCGCGAGCGGCTCGGCTAGTGCGGCTTCATCGTGGCCGGGCCGCGCGTTCGGGCGCCCCATCGTCATGGCCGGCCATGTGCCGGCCATCCATGTCTTTTCTCGATGCATGCAATGAAGATGTGGATAGCGGGGCCAAGCCCCGCTATGACGATGAGGCCTCCGGTCAGGGTGAAACCGCACCAGTTATCGGCTTTCGCGATTACCTGGTTCGCGCTGTGCCTGGTGTCATTGCGAGGAGTGGAGCGACGAAGCAATCTGGCACCACCGAGATTGCTTCGCTCCGATCGCAATGACAGTCGACGATAGGTTGGAAATCCGCAGTCTACACCGCGCACCTGAGTCGGAGGTGCTGGTGCCGTTGCTCGCCCTTGCCGCGCCGCCTCCCGGCGTTGCCGATCGTGCCCGCGCCCTGGTCCACGCAGCGCGCGCGGCGCATCGGCCAGGTGCGGACGTCACCGACTTCCTGGCCGAATACAGCCTCGGCACCGCGGAAGGCGTGGCGCTGCTCTGCATCGCCGAGGCGTTGCTGCGCATTCCTGATGCGGCGACCGCGGATGCGCTGATCGAGGACCGCATTGCCGCCGCCGACTGGCAGAGACACCTGGGGCATGCCGGCTCGCTGGCGGTGAACGCGTCAGCCTGGGCGTTCATGCTGACCGGCCGCGTGCTGGCGCTCGACGATGTCGCGGGCGTCATCGGCGGCGTGATCCGGCGGATGGGCGAGCCAGTGATCCGCAGCGCATTGCGCCGTGGCATGCGCGTGCTGGCGCGGCAGTTCGTGATGGGCCGCACGATCGAGGAGGCGTTGGCGCGCGTCGACCGGCGGTTGCGCTACAGCTTTGACATGCTGGGCGAGGCAGCGAAGACCCACGCCGACGCCGAGCGCTACAGGCTCGCCTATCTCGATGCGATCGGCGCCGTCGGCCGAACCGCGGCTGGTAGCGGTCCGAGCGAGGGACCGGGCATCTCGGTCAAGCTCTCGGCGCTGCATCCGCGCTACGAGCCGCTTCAGGCGGGACGCTGTGTTCCGGCGCTCATCGGCACGCTGAGCGGTCTCGCGCTCGCCGCGAAGGCCGCCGATATCGGACTGACCCTGGATGCCGAGGAGGCCGACCGGCTGGAGATCAGCCTGGACATCTTCTCGGCGGTGCTGGCCGACCCGATGCTGGCGGGCTGGGATGGGTTCGGTCTCGCCGTGCAGGCCTATCAGAAGCGGGCGCTGCCGCTGATCGACTGGGTCGCCGAACAGGGCCGGCGCACGGGCCACCGCATTCCGACGCGTCTGGTGAAGGGCGCCTATTGGGACAGCGAGATCAAGCTGGCGCAGGTGCAGGGCCATGCCGACTATCCGGTGTTTACCCGCAAGGCCACCACCGATGTGAGCTGGCTCGCCTGCGCGCGTCGCATGCTGGAGTGCCGCGACGCGATCCATCCGGCGTTCGCGACGCACAACGCGCACAGCCTGGCCTTCGTCCTGGAATGCGCGGGCGAAGGCGGGTTCGAGATGCAGCGCCTGCACGGCATGGGCGAGGCGCTGTACCACGATGCGACCTATCCGGTGCGCGTCTATGCGCCGGTCGGCACGCATGAGGACTTGCTCGCCTATCTGGTGCGCCGGCTGCTGGAGAACGGCGCCAATACCAGCTTTGTGCATCGTCTGGTCGATCCGACCGTGCCTGAAGAGGCGATCGTCGCCGATCCCGTGGCGCGAGTGCGTGCGCTTGGCGCGGCCGTTAATCCCCGGATTCCGCTGCCGCGCGACCTCTATCCGAACCGGATCAATTCCGCCGGCGTAGACCTGGCCGATCGCACGACGGGTCCGGAACTGCTCGCCGCGATCCACCGGCCGGTGGATCGCGTGAGCACCGGAACGCGCGAGATCCGCAACCCTGCCGACCGGCGCCTGGTCGTCGGCGCGATGGACGACGCTGGATCGGCGGAGATCGATGCCGAGCTCAACCTGCTCGCGCGAGGCTGGCGCGCGTGGGACATGGCCGGTGGTGCGCATCGTGCCGCAGTGCTCGACCGCGCCGCCGATCTGATCGAGGCGGCGCGCGATGAGCTGCTGTATCTGCTGGCACGCGAAGCCGGCAAGACATTGGCCGATGGTGTGGCGGAAATCCGCGAGGCCGCCGATTATTGCCGCTGGTATGCGCTGCATGCGCGCACGGAGTTCGCTGTGCCGCGCGAGCTGGCGGGACCGACCGGCGAGCGGAACACCTGGACACTGGGCGGACGTGGCGTGTTCGCTGCGATCTCACCGTGGAACTTTCCATTGGCGATCTTCACCGGCCAGGTCGCCGCCGCGCTTGCCGCCGGCAATGCGGTGGCTGCCAAACCGGCCGAGCAGACGCCGTTGGTCGCAGCGCGTGCCGTCGGCCTGCTGCTTGACGCCGGTGTGCCGGGCTCGGTCCTGGCGCTATTGCCGGGCGACGGGACGGTCGGCCAGGCGCTGGTGAACGATCCGCGCATCGCGGGCGTCGCCTTCACCGGTGGCACCGCGACGGCGCAGGCCATCGCGCAATCCCTTGCCGCGCGGCCCGGGCCGATCGTTCCGTTCATCGCGGAGACCGGCGGGATCAACGCGATGATCGTCGACAGCTCAGCTCTCGCCGAGCAGGTGGTGACCGACGTGCTGACCAGCGCGTTCGGCGCAGCTGGCCAGCGCTGCTCGGCGCTGCGGCTGCTCTGCCTCCAGGACGACATCGCCGACCGCGTGCTGCACATGCTGCAAGGCGCAGCCGAGACGCTGCTGGTCGGCGATCCTCTCGACCCTGCCACTGATGTCGGTCCGGTGATCGACGAGGACGCGCGTGCAGCGTTGGAACACGCCGTCACGCGGTTAGGTGCACCGCTGTTCGCAGTGCCTCTGCCGCCCGGCACCGAGCATGGCAGCTTCTTCGCGCCGCGCGCCTATCTGCTGGAGCATGCGGCCGCGCTCGACGCGGAGATCTTCGGTCCCGTGCTATGCGTCGTGCGCTACGCCGCCGAGCGGCTGGACGAGCTGATGGATACGCTCGACGCCACCGGCTACGGCCTCACCCTTGGCATTCACAGCCGCATCGAGACGACGCAGCGGCGCATCGCTGAGCGGCTGCGCATCGGCAACACCTACGTCAATCGCAACCAGATCGGCGCGGTGGTCGGTGTGCAGCCGTTCGGCGGACGCGGCCTCTCCGGCACCGGCCCGAAGGCCGGTGGGCCGATCACGCTGTATCGATTTGCCGAAGAGCGCGTCCTGTCCGTCAACACGGCAGCGGCAGGCGGCAACGCAGCCCTGCTTGCCTCGGACGAAGCATAGCCGGCGTCACGCAGCGGCGGGTCACGTGCCCGCCGCCGTCGCGACACGTCCGCCTGGCCGCATGCGCAGCAGGAAACCGGCCGTCGCCGCCACGGTGCAGCCAAGCGCCACCATCGCGGCCAACAGCGCCCACCGGTCGCCTGGCACGGCGAAGTACACCGTTCCCACCAGCACGACGCCCGCACCGTTCGCGACCTGCTGCGTGGTGGTGAGGATGCCCGCGCCGGAACCTGCATGCGCGTGGCGCACCTGTACCAGCACCGCGCTGAACAACGGCGCCAGCACCATGCCCTGGCCATAGCCGAACAGCGCCAGCGGCAGCATCAGCATCGCCATACTCGGGTGCGCCACCGTGCCGACCAACACCGCCGTGCCGGCAAGACCTGTGGCCTGCACCATGCAGCCCTCGACCAGCCGGCCGGTGACGCGTGAGCCGGCGACGAAGGCGAAGGCCAGCGGCAGCACCGTCAGCGCTGCATCGAACGGCGAGAAGCCAAGGCCATTCTGTAGATAGAGCGTCAGCACGAAATAGAACGACAGGTTGCCGAGGAAGAAGCAGAACGTGGCACTCATGCCGGCCACGAACACGCGGTCGTCGAGCAGTGCCAGGTCGATCAGCGGCGTGCCGCCACATTGCTCGACGGCGCGCTGGATGCGCACGAAGCCGAACAGCACCGCGAGACCGGCTGCCATCGCGAGCCACATCCACCAGGGCCAGCCGAGCTCGCGCCCGAACATCAGCGGCACGATCAGGCCGAGAAGGCCCGCGAACAGCACGACGGCGCCGCGCAGGTCGAGCTGTGTACCGGCATTGCGCGGCATCGCCGGCATCAGCCATGCGGCGGCGAGCGCAATGCCGACCCCGATCGGCACGTTGACGCAGAAGATGCTGCGCCAGCCCAGGCCTGCAAGGTTCAGCGTCACCAGCCAGCCACCGAGCATGAAGCCGACAGCGGCACCCAGGCCGATCGCAATGGCGAAAACTGTGAAGGCACGGGCGCGCGCGCCGTCTGGGAACAGCGTGTGGATCGACGCAAGCACTTGCGGCACCATCATCGCCGCGGCGCCGCCCTGCGCGGCACGGGCGAAGATCAGCATCGCAGCCGATCCTGACAGTCCGCACCAGAGCGACGCCAGCGTGAAGCCGAGTACGCCGGCGATGAACACGCGCTTGCGGCCGACGATGTCGCCGAGCCGGCCGCCGGTGATCACCAGCGCGGCGTAGGCGATCTGGTAGACCGCGACGACCGCCTGGATCTCGGCCGCGCCTGCGTGCAGGTCGGCGCGGATGGATGGGATCGCGACGTTGACGATGAACGCATCGACCACGGCGAGGAACTGCGCCGCAGCGACGCTCGCCAGCGCCCACCAGCGGCGGGCGGGTGCGGCATTCCGGAACGGCGTGTCCATGATGGGAACCTCCTTGCTCTCGGGTTCCCAACGTGACGATCGGTCGCGCGCAAATCGATTACGCGCGGGGTAATGCTGGTTACTTCTTCAGCGTATCCCGTAGCCCGCGAAGTCCCAGGTAATAGCCGACGATGCCGAAGCCGGCGACGATGCCCTGGCTGACCGTCGCGGTCTCGGAGACCGGGCCGCGGCGCACCGGGTTCGACATGTGCAGCTCGACGGTCGGAAACTTCACCTGGCTGATGGCAGCGACCAGCGCGGGGTAGCCGCGGCCGAACCCGGCGGGGTTGAAGATGGCAGCGTCGAAGCCCTGGTCGTTCGCCGCATAAAGCCGGTTAATCACCTCGCCTTCGATGTTGGAATGGAAGATCTCGATCTCCACGCCGAGTTCGTTCGCGTAGCCGCGGATGCGTTCGTCGTACTCGGCCAGCGTCATCGGCCCGAATATTTCAGTCTGCACCTTGCCGCGCATATTCATGCCGGCGCCGTGGATGACCAGGATCTTCGCCATGTCGATGTTTCTCCGGTTTCAGGCGATGCGGTATTCGGCCAGCGTGTCGTAGTTCGGATCGGCGCCGATGCCAGGCACGTCGGGCGGGCTGACCGTGCCGTCACCGTTCAGCGTCAGCGTGTGACGATAGACCCGGCCCCACATCGGATCGACCGTGTCACGGTAGAACTCGAGGATCAGGCCATTCGGGATCGCCGCGACCAGATGCACATGGATGTCCTGCGATCCGTGCGGCGCGATGTCCAGGTCGTTGGCCTGCGCCAGTGCCGCCACCTTCATGAACTCGGTCACGCCCCCAAGGATCTTGGCGTCCGCATTGAGGATCGCGGCGCATTCGTGCCTTATCAGGTCGCGGAAGCCGTAGCGCGTGTATTCGTTTTCGCCCGTCGCGATCGGAATGCTGGTGGCCTGCGCAAGCTTGCGATGGCCGTCATAGTCGTCGGGTGCGACCGGTTCCTCGAACCAGAAGATGTCGTATTCCTCGATGCGCTTCGCGAGCTGGATCGCTTCGTAGTAGCGATAAGCGCAGTTGGCGTCGACCATCAGCTTCACATCCGGCCCCACCGCCTCACGCGCGACACGCACCCGTGCGACGTCCTCGGCGATCGGCACCGCGCCGACCTTCATCTTCACCGCCTTGGCACCCATGCGCACGTTGTCGTCCATCTCGCGGGCGAGTTCGCGCAGGCCCTTGCCCTCCTCGTAGTAGCCGCCGGCGATGTAGGTCGGCACGCGATCGCGGAAGCCGCCGAGCAGCTTGTAGAGCGGCAGGTTGGCGAACTTGGCGCGGATGTCCCACAGCCCGATGTCGATCGCCGAAATCGCGCGCGTGGTCAGGCCACGGCGGCCGATCAGCTTCGGTTCCCACATCTTCTGCCACAGGCGCTCGACGTCGATCGGGTCTTCGCCGATCAGCATCGGCGTCAGCCGTGCGATGGTGGCGCGCTCGATCTCACCGCCGCCGCCAAGGCCGATGCCCGTGATGCCTTCGGTGGTGGCGATCTCCACCACGGCGAACGTCACGTGCGTGTAGGTGTGCTTGCCGTTGGCGATCGGCTTGTGCCGCGGCCAGCGGAATTCCTTGGTGGTGATGCCGGTGATCTTCATGCCGCTGCCTCCTGCATGGGGGCATTCAACGTCCTCAGTCCGGCAGGCGCAAGCGCACCGATACCGGGCAGTGATCCGACAATCGCTGCTTCCATTCCGCGCCCGACTCACGATAGGTCAGCACGCGGAGGCTGTCGGGCAGCAGCCAATCGCGTGCGGCGCCGCCCAGCATGATGTGGTCGATGAATGCCTCGCCGCCCCAGCACGGGCTCGCGCGGCCCTCGTTGGCGCGCGTCAGCGGTGCGGCCTGGCGCAGCGCCGACCAGAGCTGATCGCGCCCGTCCATGTGGCGGTTGAAGTCGCCAAGGATGGCGAACGCCACGCCCTCGGACTGCCGCGCGCGGATCCAGTCGAGCAGCGGCGGCATCTGCTCGCGCAGTTCGGTGCAGGCCCGGCGTGTGCGGCTGGTGAGCCGCTCGTCGAAGCAGCCGGTCTTCAGATGCAGGGCAAGAATCCGCAACGGCGGCTGCAGCCGCAGCCGCAGCGTGACATCGACGCCGTTGCGCAACTGGCCACCACGATCGACGTCCAGCCCGGCGAGGTCGGGATTCGCGCTGTAGTGGATGCCGCGACGCACCACGATGCCGACGCGCTGCACGATATGGTCGTGGCTCATATGGACCGAATATCTGTCCGGCGGAAACACCCGTGCGGCAATGGCCGGACCATCGACTTCCTGCACGGCGATCACGTCGGCATCGAGTTCGCCGGCATAGCGCCGCAGCAGGTCGATGTCCTCCGGCCGCTTCGGTCGAACGTCCGGCGGCAGGTCACGATCGCTGCCGGTGAGCCATTCGAGATTCCAGGTGGCAAGCTTCAACTCCTCGGCGACAGCGCCAGCCGGCAGGAGCAACAGGATCGCAAGAACGGTGAGCAGGCGGCGGGTTCCGCTGCGCGCAACCCGCCCTGCGGTCCGCATCAACCGCCAGCCGCGAGAAACGCGCGAACGCGATCGACAAACACCGAAGGCTGCTCGATCTCGGGGTGATGCCCGGCCTGCTCGATCAGCTCGAACTTCGCGCCGGGGATGAGGCCGCAATAGCCTCGGCCATAGTCCGGCGTCACTACGCCGTCGCTCGCACCCCACAGCACCAGGGTCGGCACCGCGATGCGGGACAGCCAGCGCGGCAGCCGGGGATTGTACATGAACGGCTGCCAGCCATAGAGGCACAGTGCATCGCGGTTGCGCGCGTGCACCACGATCGCATCGTCCGACATCGCGTTGAAGTCGATCGGCCACTTCGCCGGATCGTGCCAGGAACGGCGCTGCACCTCGGCTGGCGCGGTATTGAAAAGATCGAGGATGTCGCGGCTCTCGCGGTCGCCGAGCTTGATACCGAGCGGATCGACCAGGATCAGACGCTCCAGCCGATGACAGCACGCGGCGGCGATCTCTGCCGCCAGCCAGCCGCCGAAGGAAAACCCCAGCAGCGTCAGCTTGCCATGCGGCAGCGTCTCGAGCAGGTCGAGATAGAGATGCACCAGGTCGTAGACGGTGTCGAAGTCGGCCGGCCGCGGCGAGTGACCGAATCCCGGATGCGAGGGCGCAATGACCTCATGGTGCGCGGTCAGCAGATCGAGGAACGGCGCGTCCGGCGCCACGGTGTGCAGCCCGTGCAGCAGCAGGATCGGCGGCCCCGCACCCCTGCGCAAGACTTCGAGGTCGATGCCGCGCACTGCGAGTCGCTCGATCCCCATCGCACACCCTATATGCGTTCGCTGATCCGGATGGCCATTCTGCAGCCGGCCTTGATCGCTGCCGACAGCAGCCGATAGCCGGGCGCCTGCTCCGCGCCGTGCCGCAATGCGATGTCGCGATGCCGCAACTCGTCGTCGCGGAACCCGCCCAGTGTGGTGCGCAGCTCGGCTTCGCTGTCGTCCAGCGCGACGATCTGATCGGCATAGTGCGCGTCGATCGCCTCTTCCACCGCCACGGTACATGCCATCGCCGTGCGTTCGCCCAGCGCCGCGGTCGCCGCGCCGAGGGCGAAGCCGGCCACGTGCCATAGCGGCAGCATCGCTGTCGGGCGAACGCGGCGGCGGGCGATCAGTTCGGCGAAACGATCCAGGTGCTGGCGCTCCTGCTCCTGCATTTCGCGCAGCACAGGCGCGGACTGGCTGCGGCCAAGCATCGCAAGCTGACCCGCGTAGATGCGCGCCGCGCCATATTCCCCTGCATGATCCACGCGGATCATCCGTGCCACGTCTGCCTCGGATGACGGGTCGCCGGGCAGGCGCCGATACGGCTGGTTCATGCGATCCTCCGGTCGCGCCACAGCGCGGCACTCAGCAGCACCGCGAATGCCAGCGCATACAGCAGGTTCATCGCCGCCATGGAGATCGGCAGCCCGGGAACCAGGTAGGTCGCATCCTCGCACGGCTTCGCCGGCCGCGCCGGCATCTGCGCCAGGCGTTCGGCGATGGAGCCGCCGGTGAGGCGTGGCGCGGCGCATTCCGGCAGCGGGCTGGGCCACCAGTGCTGCTCGACCCCGACATGGACGACGGCCAGCGCCGTGCTGACGAGCATCGACAGCACGACCAGCGCGAGCAATGCCTGCGCCCACCGATGCGGCACCACGGAGGCCAGCAGAGCGAGCGCGATCGCCACGCGATACGGCCAGCGTTCCAGCAGGCAGAGGGCGCAAGGCACAAGGCCGCCCCATTTCTCCGACGCAAGCGCCAGCCCCAGCGCGAAGGCGGCGGCGAGGGCGCTCAGCAGGGCGATGCCGCGGATGCCAGGCAACGTCATGGCGGCGATGTGCCCTGCTTCGTCTGCCCTGGCAAGCCGTTGCCGCTCGATGTGCCGCGGCCTAGGTTTGCGCGTCCAGACAAGGAGGAAGCACGATGCGTCGCATTCTGTGGGGCCGCGCCACATCCAGCAACGTGATGAAGGCGATCTGGGCACTCGAGGAATTGCAGCTTCCGTATGAACGCATCGATGTCGGCGGCTCATTCGGCAAGACCGACACGACGGAGTACCGCGGGATGAACCCCACGGGACTGGTGCCGACCTTGCAGGAGGACGACTTCGCGCTGTGGGAGAGCAACGCGATCTGCCGCTATCTTTGCCACGCACACGCGCCGCATTCGAAGCTGTGGCCGCAGGAGCCGCACGCCCGCGCCAATGTCGACCGTTGGATGGACGCACAGCAGACGCTGCTGAACCGGCCGATCGGCGTGGTGTTCTGGGGTTTGGTGCGGACGCCGCCCGACAAACGTGACATGGCGGCGATCAAGCAGGGTGTGGAGGACGCCGCGCACGTCTGGGGTATGGTGTCGGAGCAACTGGCGAAGCACCCATATCTGGCGGGCGACGATCTGACGCTGGCCGACATCCCGTGGGGTCCGCACCTGCATCGCTGGTTCAACATGGATTTCACGCGTCCCGAGGTGCCGCATCTGCGCGCGTGGTACGACCGGCTGCTGGAACGACCGGCCTACAGGCAGCATCTGGCCGGTCCGGTGGTGTAGGTGGCGGCGGCGTTCGATCCGGAAGCGGTTCGGGCGTTCGAACACGCGCGCTGGCAGCGTGCGGCAGCGGTCTACGGGGAGACATTCGCCGGCGCGACCAGGCCGTTCATCGAAGCGCTGCTCGATGCGGCGCGGGTTGCGAGCGGCACAAGCATGCTCGACGTCGCCTGCGGGCCTGGCTTCGTTGCGTCCGGTGGACGGGCACGTGGCGCAACGGCATGGGGCCTCGACTTCTCACCGGCGATGCTCGCGGTCGCCAGGGCACGCGACGAAGCCGTGCAATTCGACGTGGGGGACGCCGAGGCGTTGCCCTACGCGGATGCGACATTCGATGCCGTGGTGGCGAATTTCGGCATCCACCACGTGCCGCGGCCGCCGCTGGCGCTGTGCGAGGCGCATCGGGTTCTGCGGCGGGGTGGGTGCGTGGCGTTCAGCTTCTGGGCCGAGCCGGCCGAGAACGTCGCGTGGCGGCTGGTGTTCGACGCGGTCGCGCGGCATGGCGATCGCACCGCGGCACAGACGCCGTCGCCGGGTGGCGGCTTCGCCACGACTGCGCAGTGTGCCGAAGCGTTGCGCGAGGCTGGATTTGCCGATTGCACGACGCACCTGGTCCGCGCGACCTGGCGGCACCGCGACGCGGAGGGTTTGGTGGCAGCACTGCGGGCCGGCACGGCACGCATGGCGGCGATGATCGAGGCACAGCCGCCCGACGCCCTGGTAGCCATCGTCGCCGACATCGCGGCGAATGCCGCGGGCTATGGCGACTCCGGGGCAATCGCCGTGCCGATCGCCGCGGTGATCGCTTCGGGCGTGAAGTCCTGACGCAGGCTGCCCAGGCGACTGGTCTTGTGGGGTGCGGTGGTCGGCTGCCACAATATGTGGTAGGCTCGAAGTCGAGAGATGCGGAGACGCGGCATGGACGGCAACACCCATACGGCTGACGAACATCCGGTGCGGTTCGATCTGCTGACCGAGAACCCGGTCTACAAGCCGTTCCGCTACCCGTGGGCCTACGAAGCCTGGCTTACCCAGCAGCGCGTGCACTGGCTGCCCGAGGAGGTGCCGCTTGCGGACGATGTGAAGGACTGGCATCGCAACCTGAGCGCGGCCGAGCGGAACCTGCTGTCGCAGATCTTCCGCTTCTTCACCCAGGCCGATGTCGAGGTGAACAATTGCTACATGAAGCACTACGCGCGGGTGTTCAAACCCACCGAGGTGCTGATGATGCTGTCGGCATTCTCCAACATCGAGACGATCCATATCGCCGCCTACAGCCATCTGCTCGACACGATCGGCATGCCGGAGCTCGAATATCAGGCCTTCCTCAAATACAAGCAGATGAAGGACAAATACGATTTCATGCAGAGCTTCACGGTCGACTCGAAGCTCGAGATCGCCAAGACGCTTGCCGCGTTCGGCGCCTTCACCGAAGGGCTGCAACTGTTTGCCTCGTTCGCCATCCTGCTGAACTTCCCGCGGTTCGGGAAGATGAAGGGAATGGGCCAGATCATCTCCTGGTCGGTGCGCGACGAGACGCTGCACTGCAATTCGATCATCCGGCTGTTCCGCACCTTCGTGCAGGAGAACCCGGAGATCTGGACCGAGGACCTGAAGCGTGAAATCTACCTCACCTGCGCCACCATCGTGGACCACGAGGACGCGTTCATCGATCTGGCGTTCGAGCAGGGCGCGGTGGAAGGACTGACCGCGCGCGAGGTGAAGGAATACATCCGCTACATTGCGGATCGCCGGCTGATGCAGCTTGGCCTGAACCAGCTATACCATGTCTCGAGGAATCCGCTGCC